>JBJTHM010000110.1:0-3106 GCA_046094465.1 Rhodoluna sp.
TACTGAGGTTGAGGTTGTTGTTGAGACTGTTGATACCGAGGCTTCTTACGAGGTTGCAGGTAATACAGGTCTTCAGGTTGGTGCAAACACACTAACCGTAACCGTCACCGCAGCCGATGGTGAAACTACCGCTACATACACAGTGACACTAAAAGTTCTAAGCAATGACACTTCATTGGCTGAATTCACTGTAAACGGTAGCCCAGTCGATGGTGGTGATTATGTTGAGTTAGAGCTTGGAACAAGTTCGGTTGATGTAGTTGTAGTTCCTGCAGACGAGAACGCAACCTTTGCCATTGAAGGCGGAAGCGATCTTCAGCCTGGTGAGAATACCTTGACAGTTACCGTTACTGCCGAAGATGGTGAGACAGCTCAGGAATACGTAGTAACCCTGTTTGTTCTTCTAAGCAATGACACGTCTCTGTCTACATTCACCATAAATGGACAGGATGTAGAGGACGGCTCTGTCCTTGAGCTTCCGGCTTACACTACTGATGTTGAGGTTGTGGCAACCGCCACCAACCCAGACGCTCAGGTAGATATCGCTGGTGCAGATGGCCTGGAGGCTGGAGAGAACAGAGTTGAAGTTACAGTAACTGCTGCCGACGGAAAGACTGTCTCGGTTTATGTAGTCTTCGTGACAGTACTGCTTTCCACGGATACCAGAGTGAGCGGAATTACCGTAAACGGTGAAGCTGCTCTTGATAATGATGTTATCCAGACTTCCGATCTAGAGATAACTGAGGTTGATGTCGAGGTTACAACCGTCGACGAGAACGCAACAGTGGAAGTCTCTGGTAATACAGAACTGGTTAAGGGTGACAACCTAATCACGATTTTGGTAACTGCCCAAAGTGGAGACGTCGCTGAATACACAGTGACCTTCCGTATTGGTGGATTGCCAGGTAACGCTAAGTTGAAGAGTTTAGTTGTCGCTGGAACTGCAATCGATCTGACCGAGGAAAGTCCGACACTTCAGTTGAAGGCTGGTACAAAGAGCGTTTCAGTGATCCCTCAGGCAGAGAACGAAGCTGCGTCGGTAAAGATTGAAGGTAACACCAACCTTGTTACTGGAAACAATACTGTTTCAGTTACCGTGAAAGCCACTGACGGAAAGACAATCCGTGTCTACACGGTGACCGTCGTGGTTGCTGCGCTATCTAGCAATACGAACCTGTCGTCTATAAAGGTGAACGGTGTGTCAGTCCTTGCTGGAGGTAGCGTAACGCTAATTCCAGGAACTAGGTCGGCAGAAGTTTCCGCGGTTGCGGAGGACTCAGCTGCCACTGTTTCCTACTCTGGAGTGACTAACCTCGTGACTGGAAACAACACAGCAACTATCACGGTTATTGCAGCTAATGGATCTTCGAGGGCTTACACAGTCACATTGAATGTCACCGCGCTTTCAAATGACACTAGCCTCAAGTCATTTACCATCGAGGGATTCAACGTTCTTGGTAAGTCAAGAATCAGCGTCCCTGCTGGAACTACGAAGCTTCGTGTCACCGCTCAAGCGAACTTCGCAGGAGCTTCGATTACAATCGCTGGACGTGACATAGTTGCGGGTCTAAACACAGTCACTGTAACAGTAACTGCTGCTGATGGAACCGTCGCTGTCTACACTGTGAAGGTGAGGGCGTAATGAGAAATTTCAACAAAAACAAGGGAACGATGAAAATGACAACCAAGAAATTGCTTACGGTACTGACCGCAATGCTCCTGGCAGTCCTTCCAATTCATGGTGTGAGTGCGGCAAATGCCATGCCACCTGTCGATACCTCGCTTGCAACTTTCACAGTTGAGGGTACCGATGTGGAGGATGGCGATATCATCATCGTTCCTAACGGAACTGTGTCTGTAGCGGTAGTTGCAGTGCCTAATGATCCGGATGCGACAGTCAACATTTCTGGTGATACTGGTCTTGCCACCCTAGACAATGACTTGGTTGTTGAGGTTACTGGATCTGATGGACTAACCAAACAGACTTACACAGTAAATGTCTTTGTTTCGGAAAAAGCTCCTGGCTTCTCAAATGATGCGACTTTGGGTAGCTTGAAGGTAAATGGAACGACGATAAACCCCGGAGACATTGTTGAAGTTGCTCCTCTTACTACAGCGGTCACAGTTGAGGTCACCACCAGTGACGTCCACGCAACAAGTGAAATAATTGGGGCTCGCGACCTAGTTACTGGTCTAAACACAGCCAGCGTCACCATTACTGCGGAGGATGGTGTAACCACCAGGACTTATACATTCAAGGTGAGGGTACTCCCACTTTCAAGCAATGTGAGTCTTGAGACTTTCACGGTAAATGGCCAGGCTGTCCGTAACGGAAGTAGGTTGTTCCTAAATCCAGGCACAGATTCAGTTGCGGTAGTAGCCACCCCAGCAGATCTCTCTTCATCGGTTTCGATAATCGGTGCTACTTCGCTGGTAGCCGGAGAGAATGACCTAAATGTCACGGTTACGAGCGCATCTGGTACGAGCGCAGTTTACAACGTAAAACTTATTGTTCAGGTACCTTCTAGCATCAGCACGCTCGTAGTCTTCAAGGTTTCGGGTGCTCGTGTTGTCGATGGATCTCGTGTATTGCTTCCAGCTGGAACCACGGCCGTGGCAGTGATAGCGACTCCTTCAGACTCGAGCGCATCCGTAGAAGTGACTGGTAACTCGGATCTCCAAATCGGAGACAACACACTATCCGTTGTTGTAACTGCTGAAGATGGAAGTACTACTTCCTATTCCGTGACTTTGAAAGTCCTACAGGATGATGATGTCAGCCTATCCCTATTCCAATATGACGGTGGCGATGTTGAAGATGGTGATTCATTCGATCTCGAATACGGCACAACTTCCGTCGAAGTAACGGCAGAGGCTACATCTGGCACCTCAACAGTTGAGATTCTTGGTGAGGACGCTCTATTAACAGGTCGAAATGTGGTTCGAATTAATGTAACTGCTCAAGACGGTTCCGTGAGAACTTACCGATTGTTTTTCAACGTAGCTGCAAATACCGATACGACGTTGGAAAGCCTAACAGTAGCTGGACAGGATGCTACCGGCGGTGAAGTAACCGTCCCAGCCGGCACCCGCGCCGTGGTAGTTA
>JBJTHM010000111.1:0-7530 GCA_046094465.1 Rhodoluna sp.
CATTCACACTTTTTGCCTACGGTGAGCATCACGTCTCCTCAGCATTTGCCGGGATGACTAACGCATTCACGCCGGTAGCGACAGTCTTTGCCCTACTGACCGTATTTCGTTCCGAGAAGGTAACTAAGAATCAACTCATTGGACTATTTGTTGGAACCATCGGAGTTTTGGTTCTAGTCGGTGTCTGGCAAGGCGTCTCAAGCGATTCAGCTCTTGCAGTAGTAGCGGTAATTCTTGCGCCTACGCTGTATGGCTTTGGTGGGCCGTTTATTAAGAAATACATTGAACCAATGAATCAACCTCCCGAGGTAGCTGCCTTCTGGCAGATCCTTGGAGCAACTATCGTAATGATTCCTTTTTACGCGACCGGACCACTGCTAACCGGACCAATTACCGCTGCATCCCTGGGTTCAACCTTGATGCTTGGTGTTTTCGGAACTGCAATTGCATACACGCTCTATTACCCACTACTAAAGCAAGTTGGATCAGCAGTAAGTAGTGCAGTGACATTCCTGATTCCGCTAGTTGCTGTAACGCTGGGAGTGTTAGCACTGGGTGAAAATCTGCAGTGGTATGAACCAGTTGGTGGAATTGTTATTCTGCTAGGTGCTGCTATCGCTCAGGGATTACTATCAAATCGCAAAAAACTAGCGATGTAGTTATCTGATGCTGACGACCAGCTCAGCGTAAGCGCCTTTAGGTACCACCGGGTTTTTAGGGGCAACCGGCTCAACAATTTTGAATGGTTCACCAAGTTCTGGCCTGGAATCCCTTTCACCTTTATTGGGCCAGTGTGCACAGGCCCACTCCGCCTGCGCGGTAATGCTAAGTGATGGATTCACACCAGGGTTAGCCGAGAGCGCAGCTCCGTCCAGAATGTGTAAGCCTGGCTGTCCAAATACCCTTAGATAGCCATCAAGCACGCCTTCATCTTTAGAACTAGCGATGACCGCGCCACCTAAAAAGTGCGCGGTCATCGGAATGCCAAAGGGTTCAGTGATTACAGCCCCTGCGGTGCCATCAAACTGATCTGCTAGCGTCTTAGCTAGTTCGTGCCCCTTAGGCACCCAAGCTGGGTTTTTTTCACCGTGACCTTGGCGGGAGGAAACCTTTTTACCAAATAAACCACGCTTCAGGAATGTCACCAGTGAGTTATCCCTAGCCTGCATAACTAAAAGAATCAATGTTCGCTCTGGCCAGGAGCGAAGTGAATACATGCTTGGCAATCTAAAGAAGTTCTTTATAGTCGCTCTAATCAACCAGAACAGATTTGGGCTCTGACCTTTAGGTCCGGATGCCATGATCGATTCCATTACCCCCATAAAGCCCGAACCCTTACCGTATCTAACTGGTTCCACGTGGGTGTGTTCATCTGGGAAAACAGAAGAGGTTATTGATGAACCTAGAGAAAAATCAATTTTCTTATCTTTAGCCACTACGCCGAGGAGCGATTCGCTATTAGTTCTAGAAAGGTAGCCCAATTTACTGCTAATGCCTTTTAGGTTTCCATTAGCCCTGGTCTTATGCAATAGCTTTGCTGAACCCAAAGCCCCAGCGGCAACGATTACTTGATCTGCGCTAAAAGATGCTCTTTTTCCAAAGCCGGAGCTGGCTCTGGTGGTTACGTTGTAGCCAGTATCAGAATCGATAATGTCGGTAACAGTTGTTTCGGCAATTACCTTAGCGCCAGCCTTCTCGGCTAAATATAGGTAGTTCTTCACCAGCGTGTTTTTAGCATTATGCCGACAGCCAGTCATACACTCACCGCAGTTTAGGCAACCGGTTCTTTCAGGCCCTGCACCACCAAAATACGGATCTGCATCCGTCTTACCCGATTCACCGAAATAGATCCCCAGAGGAGTCATCTGGAAAGTATTTCCGTAACCTAATTTGTCAGCCGCTTTTTTCAATTCAACATCGCTTGGCGATAGGAATGGGTTGGTTTCAACACCTAGCATTTTCTCGGCTTGAGAAAAGTAAGGATCTAGAGTTTTTTCCCAGTCACAGAGACTAGCCCAAGTGCCCGAGTTATAAAAGCTCCTTGGTGGTCGATACAAAGTGTTGGCATAGACCAAAGATCCACCACCAACGCCAGCGCCGCTCATCACCATAACATTACGAAGTAGGTCAATTCTTTGAATACCGTTTAGCCCTAATCGAGGGAAAAACAAGAACTTTGATAACCGCCAAGAATTCTTAGCAAACTCATCATCGGCAAATCGCCGACCAGCTTCAATAACTAAAACTCGATAGTTTTTCTCAGTCAGACGTAGCGCCGCTACCGACCCGCCAAAGCCGGAGCCGATGACGATTACGTCAAACTCATTATTTTTCATATTGAACCCAGGTAGTGACTTTCTTGAAACCTAGTTTTTCATACAGTCTTAGTGCACCGCTTTCATTACCAGTATCAACATCAAGGTCAACACGCTTGAAGCCTCTGTCTGAATATCTAGCTAGAGCCATGCCCAAGAGATAAGCCCCAAAACCTTTGCCTTGATGCGCATAAGACACGCCTATGTTGGCAACATAACCGGTAAGTTCATGAGCTGCGACATCTGTTAACCAGATGTACCCTGCCGGTTCCTGAGATTCGCAAAGAACAAAAACTTCTGAGCCTTGTATCATATGATCTTTTCGCATAATCTCAACAAACTGCTCAAAAGGTCTGGGAACAAAGCCGAAGTGTTTACTAAAAGCATCGTGGCGTAGCTCATGCCAGATTTTTACATCCCGATCATCAAAGATATCTATCAACCTTACATTTGCCCCTTCAGGCAAGATCGGATTGTCAAGACTAACAAGTTCTCGCCTCAAGGTGTTGAAATAGCGGTTGATTCGTAAGCCTCTGTTTTCCAGTTCCCTTTTGAACTCAATTTCCGAGTCGTTGCAGTCAATCCAAAAATCCCAGCCATCCCCATATTCGGCCGCTTTAGCCAAGAAGAAATCTAAAGCTTCTGAGATTTTGTTCGTTCCAGGCCTGATGCGTAGATCCACTTGAAAGCGCATAGCATTAGCGCTTGGGTTTAGATTTCCGGTGGCGAATGGAACACTTTTTTCGTCATCAGATAGTATCCAAGCGGGTGTGGGTTCTGGATACCCTTGGATGAAATCTTTCGCCCAAGAAACATCATCGGTACCTAATTCAGGCGCTACCGCAAGCTGATGTGCATTATGAATCTCTAACACGAGATCCAGGTCAGCTGCTGTGGCAACCCGGGCAAACATTAGGGGTGTCTCAGTGGGCTAGCGGCAAGCCTTTCCTGGGCAACCCACTTCTCCTGGTAACCAGTCGAGGAACTCATCAGATCCAAAAATGGCTTCGGGTCAAATTCTTCAGGTCCCATAACGCCAACTCCATTCCAAATACCTTGAGCGATAAGTTCTAGGGCTATCACCGGGTTGAATGCGGTTTGAGCAACAACTGCCTGGGCTTCAATCTCGGCCATGGTATGGGCGTTATCAGCAACGTGGTAGATGTAGGTGGCGCGTGGTGTGCCGTCTTTAGCCTTACCCGTAACTAAAACACCAGCACAGGTTTTACCTGTCATGCGTGAACCAATAGTTGCTGGATCAGGAAGCACGGAAACAACAACGTCTCTCGGTGCAACCTCAACCGGCCCTTGGCTTGATCTAACTCTCACCGGCTTGGTTGCATCTAAACCTAAACGGTGCAGTGTCTTTAGAACATTTATGAAATCTGTGCCAAGTCCATACTTGAAGGTGACGCGACCAACATCCATGGTTCTAGGAAGCATGGTGATTTCCTCGTGCTCAACATTCACACACTCAACCGCACCGATACCCTCTGGGAATTCAAATACCTCAGGTTCACTAAATGGTTGTGTGGTGAACCAGCCTTTACGCTTTTCGTAAATCGTTGGCGGGTTTAGACACTCTTCAATGGTGGTCCAGATAGAAAATGACGGGGCAAAGACCACTTCACCCGCATCGTTTCTTACCTCAAGGTTTCCACCATCCTTGATTGAAACCTCGTCGATTTCACTAAACAGGTTTTCTGCAGCATACTTAGCCAGAATGTTACTCAAGCCCGGCTCAACACCGATACCGACTAGTGCCAGCTTTCCAGCTCTCTGCCACTGCTCGTTTAAGGCATATTGGGAATCGCCCAGTTTGATACCTGTTTTGTGAAACGGATCATGCTCATGAGCTTCAGAAAGACTCAGCGCCATATCCAGATAGTTAGCCCCGGCTGTGTAACAGGCGGCAAAGATTGTTGGCACAAACTTTGGCTCAACCGCGTTGATTACGTAATCAACTCTGCTATCGGTTATCAGCGCAGCTATGTTAGCTGCGTTTGAGGCATCAATCTTGGCTGAGGAGAATTTACTGGCTACATCAGCCCCATATTTACCTTCGATCCAGGCGATAGTTTTATCTGCTCTGCTCTGGTCATAGTCACTGACAACAATGTGTTCATAAAATCCGCGTTTTGCGGCTATTTTTGCTACGGCGTCTCCAACGCCACCCGCGCCTATCAACAATATGCGCATAATTTTCACAACCCAAATTAACTTATTTTGCTACCCTCGTTGGTAGTAATCCTAAGCCTACTAAATCTCGCCAGAACGGCTTCTAAGCCTGGTGAGGAATTCCCTGGTCCTAGGCTCCTTAGGATTACTAAAGAATTCTTTAGCAGGACCTTCTTCGATAACCACTCCACCATCTAAAAAGACCACCCAGTCCGCAACATCTCTGGCAAAACTGAGTTCATGGGTGGCCATAAGAATGGAAGTTCCCCCAGCTTTGAGATCTCTGATCAATTCAAGAACCTCTCCGACAAGTTCCGGGTCAAGGGCACTAGTTACCTCATCCAATAGGAGTAATTCAGGTTCCATAGCAACTGCTCGCATTATCGCTGTTCGCTGCTGCTGGCCACCGGATAACTTATCTGGATACTCACCAGCTTTATCAGCTAGACCAATTCTTTCTAACAGCTTCCTAGCTCTACTCTCAGCCTCTTCCTTTTTTAGACCCCTAACATGTCTCAGAGCAAGTGTGATGTTATCCAGGATGGTTAGGTGTGCAAATAGATTGAAGGCTTGAAAAACTAAACCAATCTTTCTTCTGATCTGATCTTGATTTACTCTGGGGTCGGATATGTCCTCACCGTTTAGAAAAATCTGTCCATCTGAAATTTCTTCAATAAGGTTCACGCACCTAAGCAGAGTCGATTTTTCCAGAACCAGAGGAACCAATCAGAGCAACTATCTGACCTCTATATAGTTCTAGGTCTATCCCTCGAAGAACAGCCTTGTCTTCGAAGTCCTTCTTCAGATTCTTCACATTTAGAATCATCGGGCCAAGCGAACTCAAAGCACCCCTCCAGCCTGCTCACGTTTAGCAAGTCTTGTGGTGATGTAGTCGGCTAGGCGAACGGTTGGAATCGCAAGCAAGACAAACAGCAATCCAGCAACAACATAGGGGGTGAAATTAGCGAACCTAGCCACCTCAATCTGTGCTGCTCGAACCGCATCAACCGCACCCAAAACTGAAATCAGGCCAACATCTTTTTGCAGTGAAACAAAATCATTCATTAGTGGTGGTGCAACTTTGCGAAAAGCCTGAGGTAAAACTACAAGGCGCATCGATTGCCCGTAGCTAAGCCCTAAGGATCTGGCGGCCAGTCGTTGCGATGGGTGAACCGCTTCTATTCCGGCTCTAAAGACCTCAGCAACGTACGCACTATAGGTCAGAATCAGCGCCACTGTGCCAAGCACTTCTGCTGGAATACGACCTAAGAACTCAAGTCTCAGGCCAGGAATACCAAAGCCAACCAGATACAAAACAATAATTAGTGGGAGCCCGCGGAACAGGTCAACATAGGCTCTGACCAGGAGTCTAATTGGTGTGAAGATCGGTGCTCTAAGAGTTCTAAGTAAGGCTAGCGAAAGACCTATTACCAAAACTCCGATGGCAGAGAAAAACAATACACGTAGGTTTAGAAACAGCCCGTCTAGAACCTTCGGCCAAGCTGCCTGCAGAGTTTCAAAATCAAAGAAGCTTTGCTCGACACGATCCCAGCCAGGAGCATTGATGATTGTGAGCCAAGCAATTACCGCAAAGGCAACTGTGCTGACAAATGCAACAAGAGTTGACTTTTGTTTTCTGGATTTACGAAAAGCCCGGCGCTCAAGCTCAATTTGACTTGGAGCTTGAGGCCGAGCTTTATCGTTAGACATCCCTATTTAAGAACTGGCACACCAGCGGTTGCAGTTAGCCATTTCTCTTCGAGCTTGGCTAGAGTTCCATCAGCGCGAAGGTCATCAACAGCTTTGGTAACTGCTGCGGTTAGCTTTGAACCTTTGTCCAGAACTAGACCGAACAGGTCACCTTTCTCAGCGGTTGGTAACTGCCCGATGATGCTTCCACCATCAAGTTCACAGCATGATGCGTAAAGTGCAGTTGGTAGGTCTAGCACAATTGCATCTACCTGCCCGTTACTCAATGCAGCTTTTGCATCATCGTTGTTGTTGAATGCAAGTGGATCTTGAGTTGGCTTGATTACTGAACTGATGGCATCAAACGAAGTGGTTCCAGTTGCTGCACCAATTAGATAATCTTTCAAATCAGCAATTGTCTTAGCGTCGGCTGCCGGTGAGTTAACGGTTGTAACAACTACCTGTGCTGTTTCGTAGTAAGCAGAGGAGAAGTCAACGTTGGCCTTGCGTTCGTCTGTGATGGAATACTGCTGCAGGTTGAAATCAAAGTTCTTCGGTCCCGGTGCGATTGCTTCATCGAAAGTAGTTCTAACCCAAACAACATCTTCTTTTTTAAAGCCAAGCTTCTCAGCAACTGCGTAAGCAACTGCGGCTTCAAAACCTTTACCAGATGTAGGGTCATCGCCAACCACCCACGGCTCATAGGCTGGGTTACCGGTTCCGATGGTGAGCTTTCCTGGGGTAATAGTGTCACCAGAAATGTTTGTTGAAGCACAAGCGGTTAGCGTTGTGGCTAAAACCGCAGCGGCTAGAGCAGCGACTGCCCGCCAGATTTTCTTTGATGCCATAAAAGATCTCCTTCTAAGAGTTAGGTGGGGGTAGCAAGAACTATTTTCCCACGCTTTTTAGGGGTCTTTCGCCTTTTTTACGCCTTGTTACCTACCGATAGATACTGGCTCGGGATGTTGGTGGCAGCCAGATAGTTCGTGAATATAAAGGTATTTTCAAAAAGCTCATTGATTTTGTCATAGTCAATCCGAGCCTTGGTGATGGCTATGTCCTCTGGGGTATAAATATGCGCTGGGTAATAGCCAGGCTTATAAAACATTAGGAAATAGTAGCCTTTAGGGCTCAGTAAATCGAGCACCTTTTGGTAGGAACTGCTCTCAAAATAAGACGGTGCGCCGAAAAGCCCAAGAACCGTGTCAAATTTCTCAGTATTAGATGGGACCCACTGCTCGAAGGTAGCCTGAATGGTTTCATAGTCAGGAAACTTCTCCTTGTGTTTTTTTAGCATGCCTTGGCTCGGGTCAACTCCAAGGTAGTTCTCTTTAGAGATGTCGTTGTA
>JBJTHM010000112.1:0-6427 GCA_046094465.1 Rhodoluna sp.
GGCCAGGACAACGAAGAGGAACTTGAATTCCGCGCTCCGGTCGTGACCGTTATGGGTCACGTTGATCACGGTAAGACAAGACTTTTGGACAAGATCAGAAATGCAAATGTTCAGGCCGGCGAGGCTGGTGGAATTACTCAGCACATTGGCGCTTATCAGGTTCACACAATTCACGAAGGCGTGGACAGAGCCATTACATTCATCGATACGCCAGGTCACGAGGCTTTTACGGCTATGCGTGCTCGTGGCGCTCAGGTGACTGACATCGCCATTCTTGTGGTGGCGGCAGATGATGGAGTCATGCCTCAAACCATCGAAGCCTTGAACCACGCTCAATCCGCTGGTGTTCCAATTGTGGTTGCAGTCAACAAGGTTGATAAAGAAGGTGCTAACCCAGCCAAAATCCGTCAACAGCTAACAGAGTTCAACCTTGTGGCTGAGGAGTATGGCGGAGACGTGATGTTCGTTGACGTTTCTGCTCTAACCGGTGCTGGTATCCAGAATCTTTTGGACGCTGTTCTGCTTACCGCAGATGCTGCGCTAGATCTTCGCGCTAACCCACATCGAGACGCTAAAGGTGTCGCGATTGAAGCCAACCTAGATAAAGGTCGCGGAGCTGTTGCAACCGTGCTAATCCAGTCAGGAACTCTTCGTGTTGGAGATTCTATTGTGGCTGGAGCATCGCACGGAAGAGTGCGTGCCATGTTCGATGAAAATGGAGCACCGGTTGATAGCGCTGAACCATCGCGGCCAGTTCAGGTGCTCGGGCTTCAGTCTGTCCCTCGGGCTGGTGACACATTTGTCGTTACAGAAGATGAACGACAGGCACGCCAAATCGCAGAAAAACGTGAAGCTGCCGATAGAAACGCGCTTTTGGCTAAAACCAGAAAGCGTGTCAGCTTGGAAGATTTCACCAGAGCCTTGGAAGAAGGAAAAGTATCCGCGCTCAACCTTGTTATCAAAGGTGACGTCTCTGGTGCTGTTGAAGCTCTGGAAGATTCGTTACTGAAGATTGAAGTTGACGATTCGGTGCAGTTGCGAATTATTCACCGCGGTGTTGGTGCAATCACCGAGAGCGACGTGAACCTAGCCACGGTCGATAACGCCATAATCATTGGTTTCAATGTTCGTCCAGATAACAAAGCCAAGGAACGAGCCGATCGTGAAGGTGTTGACATTCGTTTCTACTCGGTCATCTATGCAGCACTGGAAGACATCGAGAAATCACTTAAGGGAATGCTTAAGCCTGAATTTGAAGAAGCCCAGCTGGGAACTGCAGAGGTTAGGGAAATCTTCAAATCTTCTAAGGTTGGAACTATCGCTGGTTCAATTGTTCGTTCAGGGTCGATAAAGCGTAACTCTCTAGCACGTATCTCCCGTGATGGAGTGCTCCTAGCTGAGAACCTTCGAATCGATTCGTTGAAGAGATTCAAAGATGACGCTAACGAGGTCAAGACCGACTTCGAGTGCGGTATTGGATTGTCAGATTTCAATGAGATTCAAGTTGGCGATATCATCGAGACCTATGAAATGAGAGAAAAGCCGAGAGTCTGATGGTTGATGCAGCAAGAGCGAGAAGATTAGCCGAACAGATCAAGGTCCTCACTGCCAGTGCTTTAGAAAAGGTGGTCAAGGATCCAGATCTGGGTTTTGTCACAATTACCGATGTTCGAGTTACACCGGACTTGGCTAATGCAAAGATTTACTACACAGTCTTTGGTGACAAAACTCAGGCTGAAACCACTAGAGACATTCTGGAGCGCTATCGAGGCAAAATCAGGGCCGAGGTTGGGCATCAACTAGGCATCAGATTGACTCCGACAGTGGAATTCATCACCGATGAAGTTCCTGAATCTGCCGCACACTTGGATCAACTATTGGCTGAGGCTAGAGCAAGAGATGAAGAAACCGCCAAGGCTGCCAAAGACGCAAAGTTTGCAGCGGGGGAGAATCCGTATCGCGAAAACAAACAAATCGAAGAGGACGAGTAAAGATTCGTGTCTTCAGGTTTCCTACTGATTGACAAGCCAGGTGGACTAACGAGTCACGACGTAGTGGCTAAGGTTCGCAAGGTATTGGGGACGAAAAAAGTTGGTCACGCAGGAACTCTTGATCCTATGGCTACGGGGTTATTAGTAGTCGGCTTTAATCAGGGTACAAAACTCTTGACTTATGTTGTCGGTAATGACAAAACCTATTTTGCAACCATTCGACTCGGTGCAAGCACAGTCACGGACGATATAGAAGGGGATGTTACTTTCACCGCAGAAAAAGCTACTTTGAAAGCAATAACTGAAGCGGATCTCAACTCGGCGATGCTAACCCTTACCGGAGAAATCAGCCAGGTCCCATCATCAGTTTCGGCAATCAAAATCGCCGGTGTTAGATCTTACGACCGCGTTCGAAGTGGTGAGGAGGTAACTCTTCCAGCAAGACAGGTTACCGTAGCCAAATTTGAATTGCTCAGCATGTCAATTGGCGAGGATTACATTGATCTAGAAGTCTCAGTAGATTGCTCATCAGGTACATACATAAGGGCTTTAGCTAGAGATTTAGGAAATCTTTTAGGAGTGGGTGGACACCTAACTAAACTGCGCAGAACTAGAGTAGGGGCGTTCCAAGTTAGTGATTCAAACAGTTTGGAGCAACTGCAAGCCGGTCAGTTTCAACCTATAAATCTTCTGAGCGCATCGAGAATGATTCTGCCGATGTTAGAGATTACTTATCTTGAGTCTGTCGATCTTAGGCACGGAAAACAAATTCAAGGGGAGATTACCCAAGAAACGGCTGTTTACCATGCGAAGGATTTGGTAGCAATTGTTCAACAGGCTCGAGTTGGCTGGTTGAAATCTTCCGTTGTATTTGAGGGGGATTCGATTGATTGAACTGGGTTATCAGCTACTGATAGGAACCTGCCTGATGGCAGGCATCTTCTCGATTGGATTGGGAGTTCTACAAAAAGCACCATCTTGGTGGTCTGTCGGTTCAGCGTCTTTGGTTGAATTCGCTCTTTTAGTTCAACTAATTTGCAGCATCGTGGTTGTTTCAACCGGTGGCAGTGCTAAAGGAGATACCGTTGAATTCTTCGGCTACATTCTCACCGCTCTGATAGTGCCTCCAGCGGCGGTATTGTGGGCTGTTTTCGAGCGGACTAAGTGGTCAACTCTAGTTATTGGGATTTCTGCTTTGACGGTAGCCATCATGGTGGTAAGGATGTGGCAGATTTGGTCAGGAAATGCCTACCGATTTGATGCGTTGTTAACCTTTAGTTAACCTAAAAATCGAGAATATTTCACGATTTATCGGGACGATAACCCAGTGAAGAAAAAAGTCGCTGAAGTTGAGCTATCGGGCAGAAGGAAGCTAGTTTCTGGACCACTAAGCCCAGGGGATAAGTGGTTTTTTCGTTCCACCTCAATCGCTGCCTACTTCAGTTTTTTCCTAGTTGCTCTAATTCTTGCGTTTCTTTTCAATCAGGCACTGCCTGTATTACAGGCTCAAGGTTTCGGATTTATTGTTGGTTCAGAATGGTTGCCTGAAAAAGAGCCAATGGTGCTTCAACTTGCTCCCATGCTTTGGGGATCGCTGGTGATTGCTTTTATCGGTGTAACGATCGCCACACCGATGTCTATTTCGCTTGCATATTTGATTCAGTTTATGCTGCCAAAGCGCTTGGCTAAAATCGCTACTACCTTGGTGGATCTTCTCGCTGCGCTACCTTCGGTTATTTTAGGTCTCTGGGGTTTGATTGTTTTTACGCCAGTAGCTGCTGGTTGGGGAGAAATCCTAAACCGCTACCTGGGATTTATTCCAATTTTTGCAGTGGAAGATACTGAAAACGCCTTCCGCAGTTCACCTTGGATTGCTGGATGGATCGTGGCTGTAATGATAGTTCCGATTATCACTTCTGTTTCTAGGGAAATCTTTAGTCAAATTGATCGTGATCTAATCAATGGTGCTTTGGCACTGGGTGGTTCAAAACTGTCAACATTTAGAAGAGTAATCTTGCCGACTGCATCATCAGGTGTAATCGGTGGCGTACTACTTGGTCTGGGCAGGGCACTGGGCGAAACAGTTGCGATCTTCTACGTTCTGAATCTGACCATGAACATTAACTGGTACAAGCTTCTCGAATCGGAAGGTGGCGCGGTGGCGTCCTGGATTCTCGCTCGTTTCGGTGAAGCATCGCCTGCTGAAAAGCAAGGCCTTATGGCGGCTGGTTTAGTGCTTTTTGTCATCACGCTTCTGGTCAATTTCTTAGCTAACGTAATTGTCAACCGTGCTCAGCCTTGGAGGAAGAACGCCTAATGGCTAACAACATTGGAATCCAACCTTGGCGTAGATCTTCACTTTTTAGAAAGTTGCAGATTTTTATAGCCATAGCCGTGCCGCTTCCTTTAGTTATGCTCATAGCTTTATTGGCTGGTCTAGATCTAACGATGAGTTTCATAACCATTTTTGTGCCGGTTCAGATACTTGCCGCAGGTATTGTTGGCTACTTCTCCTACGGTAAGCGTGGGGTAGGAGATGCCGCACTAATAGTGGTGACCACTTTTCTATCAATGTTCGTGCTTATCTTGCTGTTCAGCGTTCTGTGGTCGGTCGTAAGCGAAGGCTTCAAAGCTCTATCGCCACAATTCATTTATCAAAACAACAAGTATGTTGAACCAACCACTTCGCTGGAATACGGTGGCGTTGGGCACGCAATATTGGGAACGCTACTTTTGGTTTTATTGACCACGATTGTTGCTGTGCCACTTGGTTTTGCCATGGCCATCTACCTGACTCAGAGCCAGTCCAAGGCCAGGAACATGGTCAGAACATTCACTCAGGCCATTTCCGGTTTACCTTCGGTTGTGTCTGGACTTTTCATCCTTGCCATCATCGAGGCCACTGGTATTGGACGATCTGGCATCACCGGAGCGATGGCGCTTTTTCCGCTGATGCTGCCAACGGTAGCCAGAGTTGCTGAAGAATCGCTAAAGCTGGTTCCAGTCGACTTGCGCTACGCAGCTTTAGCTCTTGGCTCACCAAACTATAGGGCATTTTTCCGAGTAATCCTGCCCGCAGCAAAGACCGGTCTTTTGACCGCTGTGCTTTTAGGTTTAGCTCGAATTGTGGGTGAAACAGCTCCACTTATTCTGACGTTGAACCCAAACTCTTCTACCAATTTGAATCCATTCGATGGTGGACTCATGTCTCTACCAACCTACGTTTACAACTACCTGGCGTCCTACTACGACACTTCACAGGCCAGAGCGTGGGGAGCGTCGCTGGTTCTATTAATTTTGGTTGCAATCTTGTTCGGTTCAGCACGAATCATTGGGCGTCAAAAGTCATCAAAGAGTAAAGGAAAGAAATGACCACGAATACAGAATTTGCCATGAAGGCCGAGAACGTAAGCGTATGGTTCGGTGAGCGTAAAGTTTTGGAGGATGTGAACCTAACTTTCCCTTCCAATCAGGTCACCGCCTTGATTGGCCCTAGCGGTTGCGGTAAGTCGACCTTCTTGCGGACTCTCAACAGAATGCATGAACTAATTCCAGGCGCTGGATTGGCTGGCTCAATCTACTTGGATGGCCAGGATATTTATGGTGAGGAAGTTGATGCAGTCTCAGTGAGAATCAAAGTAGGTATGGTTTTCCAGAAGCCAAATCCCTTTCCGACGATGTCTATTCAAGAAAATGTTTTGAGTGGGCTCAAACTCAGTGGCAGGAAGATTGAAAATGCTGCTGAAATAGTTGAAACCTCACTGCGCCGAGCGAGCATGTGGAATGAAGTTAAGGACCGACTGGGAGATCAAGCCACCTCTCTCTCCGGTGGTCAGCAACAGAGATTGTGTATTGCTAGATCACTGGCAATGAACCCTGAGGTTTTGCTGATGGATGAGCCATGTTCCGCCCTTGACCCAGGCTCAACCAGACGAATCGAGGAAACGATTTCTGAGCTACGTGAAAGCATGTCTATCGTTATCGTTACCCACAACATGCAGCAGGCACAACGTGTATCCGATTTGACAGCCTTCTTCTTGGCTGATGACAACACTCCTGGTGGAGTGGTCGAATTCGGTGAAACTCAGCAGGTTTTCCACGGTCCGATTGACTCAAGAACTAATGACTACGTGAACGGGCACTTCGGTTAACACCAAAAGTTAACCTTCAATTTGCCTTACCTAAAACTTAATAACTCCAAATGTTTCAAGACCAAAGCAAAAATCTAATTGTCGAAAAAGACAAACCTAAAAAATAAGGAGATCAAATGCGCAACAAGTGAGCCACGATTGCTGCAGCAGCCGCTGTTGTAGCTGGGCTATTAGTATCGACACCTGCCTACGCGGCATCAATTGCAGCCAAGGGCTCATCTTTTGCCAACGGCATGCTCCAGGCTTGCACCGCGGCCTATACAGCTCACAGCGTTAGCTACACTT
>JBJTHM010000113.1:0-8364 GCA_046094465.1 Rhodoluna sp.
CGCTAAAGCTAAAGACGCACTAAACATGGTTCAGCTTGCTCATTTGGCAGAAAGAAAACCGCAACAACTATCTGGTGGACAGCAGCAGCGTGTAGCTTTGGCAAGAGCGCTGGTAAACCGTCCTTCGCTGCTTCTTCTGGATGAGCCACTGGGTGCCCTTGATTTGAAGTTACGACGCGAAATGCAGACTGAGTTGAAGGCAATTCAAATGGAGGTCGGCTTAACCTTCTTGCACGTAACTCACGATCAGGAAGAGGCCATGGACATGGCTGACACTGTCGCGGTTATGAACTTGGGAAGAATAGAGCAGATGGGTGCCCCAGAAGCGCTCTATGATCGACCAAAGACTGTTTTTGTTTCCAAGTTCTTGGGTCAATCAAACCTCTTGGTTGGTGAAGTTACCTCAAGCTCTGCAAACTCAATAAGCATCGATGTTGCTGGAAATAAAGTTTCCGTTCCAAAAGATAGAGCCGAAAAACATTCCGGCAAAATCACTATTGGTTTCCGCCCTGAAAAAGCTACCTTCCACAGCAAAAAGCCATCTTCGAGTTCCGCAGAAAACCTTATTGGACCTGGTGAAATTATTGACATCAGGTTCACCGGTGTAAGTAATCAGTACCTGATAGAGGTTCCGAACATTGGTGAAATTATTGTATTTGCTCAAAACATGGGTCAATCTTCGATGTATGACCTAGGGCAGCAGGTTTGGGTTTCATGGTCTGTAGAGCACAGTTTTGGACTTGCTGACTTACCAACTGGCGACGAAGCGGAATAGCGTCGATGGCATTCGCGGCATTCGGATCAAATGTTAAAGTTGAGGCTAAACCAACCAAGTCTGGCAAAGTAGTAATTGCACTTCTTGCACCAGGGTTAGCCTATCTCGGAGCTTTTTTTCTAACGCCGCTCATTGCTTTGATTATGGTTTCGCTGCAGGTTCCTGACCCTGCTGGTGGCTATGCGGAGTATGTTACTGGATTCGAAATTGCCAACTATGGCTACGTGATTAGTGAGTTTTACCCACACATTTTTAGATCTTTTGGGTATGCACTTCTGGCAACTATTTTCGCCCTTTTGATCTCATATCCTCTCGCTTTTTTCATTGGGGTTAAAGCTAGACCCTGGCCGCTACTTCAGAAGTTGATGCTCACGCTTGTTATTGCACCGTTTTTCATCTCATTTTTACTGAGAACCTTGGCTTGGAAACAGATATTTTCTAATGAGTCGTGGATAGTGACGGGTCTGCAACAAATAGGCATTCTTGGCGATACCCAGTACATTGTTGGAACTCCCTTCATGGTAATTTTTGGTCTTACCTACAACTTCATCCCATTCATGACTCTTCCTTTATATACCTCGCTCGAGCGACTGGATCTTAGATACTTGGAAGCAGGGTCAGACCTATATGCATCCCCTGCTAGGGTTTTCAGGAAAGTGACGTTACCGCTGTCCATGCCTGGGGTTATCTCTGGAACCTTACTGACATTCATTCCTATTGCGGGTGATTACATCAACGCTTCCGGAGATTTCTTAGGTTCTCCAGAAACAGCAATGATGGGTAACGCCATTGAAGCCAACTACTTGAACATCAACGACTATCCATCCGCTTCAGCGCTTTCTGTCTTACTCATGGGTGCAATACTTCTGCTGGTGACCTGGTACGTGAAGAGGTCAGGAACGGAGGATCTGCTCTAATGCGTTTTAGCCTTGGAAAGCTCGCGTTACCTGTTTACGCAGTTATTGCTTTCATTTATCTTCTGATTCCAATCATCTACACTTTTGCCTTTTCATTCAATGACAGTTTGAAGACCAACCTGATTTGGCGCGGATTCACTTTCGATAAGTGGATTAATGTTTGTCAGCGCGAAGGTGTATGTGAGGCATTTGGAAATTCAATCCTCATTGGAGTTATCTCAACGGTAGTTGCCACCGCCTTGGGCACTGCTATCGCCATGGCGCTGGTGCGCTATCGTTTTAGATTCCGCAGTTCAATTAATCTGCTTCTGTTTCTCCCGATGGCAACTCCTGAAGTGGTCCTTGGTGCTGGCCTTGCCTCGCAGTTTTTCAATCTTGGAGTCCAAAAAGGTATCGGAACGATCATTCTTGCCCACATTATGTTCTGCTTATCCTTCGTTGTTGTGACAGTCAAGGCAAGAGTGGCAAGTTTGGATCCAGCGCTTGAGGAAGCTGGACGAGATTTGTATGCAAATCCGCGACAAGTTTTTTGGAAAATAACCTTCCCATTACTGCTACCTGGAATCGCTGCTGCAGCATTGCTTTCATTTGCTTTGAGCTTTGACGATTTCATCATCACTAATTTCAATGCTGGGTCTGACATGACATTCCCGCGATATGTTTACACTGCAGCTGCTAGGGGAGTTCCAGCCGAAGCCAACGTAATTGGCTCAGCTGTTTTCACATTGGCTATCCTGATTGTTCTAGCCACTCAGATAAATGGTGAAATCAAGCGGCGCAGGCTTTCTAAGCGTTCCTAATCAGCTGAACAAAGCTTGGAGCGCATTTTCAAAGTGTTCGGTGTGTCTGATCACATCAGATTCACTATGCGCTGGAGACATCAGAGCCATGTTGTGAAATGGCGTCATTAAGATCCCACGATTGAGGGCATGCAGGTGCAGATACTGTTGAAGTTCAAAATCATCTGCATCTTGAGCTTGCCGACCATTCATTGGTGCTTCAGATCTAAACGAGTATTCCGCACGGCAACCTAACTGAGAAACCTGCCAGCCAACATGATGTTTATCAATTAGATTTTGGACATCCGTTGTCCATTTAGTGCAAAGCTTTTCCATGGATTCGAATATTTCCGGTGTGAGGACTTCGGTAAGAGTTGCTTTTATAGCCGCCATGGACAGGGCGTTGCCAGCTAGGGTGCCGCCAACACCGCCAACATCGATGTGCTCTAGATGCAGGCTCGATTGAATTCGAGTTGCTAACTCTTCGGTCATTCCGAAGGCACCCGCTGGAATGCCGGACCCGATAGTTTTTCCGAGCACCAGAGCATCTGGCCTCAGACCTCTTCTGGCGGTCATACCACCGGGGCCCTCGCTGAGCGTATGAGTTTCATCATGAATCAGAATTACTTCATGTTTGTCACATAGGTCCCGCAAACCTTCTAGATAGCCTTCTTGAGGAAGCACTATTCCAATGTTTGTCATCGCCGGCTCGATCAGCATGGCGGCAACCTCACCAGTTTTGAAAGCCTGCTCGGCGGCAGCTAAATCATTGAATGGAACTACGATTGTGGTCACACTCGGGTCTACCTGAGGGCCAATGTTGTTTTCACGGCTGATCGTATTACCGTTGCTATCTAACACAGCAAAAGTTTCATCAACTGTCCCGTGGTAGCAGTAGTCATGAACTACTACTTTGCTTTTACCAGTGACGTGTCTGGCGTATCTAAGAATGTGCCGGTTAGCGTCGGTTGCACTTAGAGTGAATTGCCACATTTGTAAGCCGAATCTATATGCCAGGACCTGGGCGGCAATTGATGCATTCTCGGTTGGCAGCATAAGAGTGATGCCTCTATCGAGTTGTTCTTTTATGGCTCTAATAGCGGCATCAGGGGAGTGACCGACCATGGCACCTGTGTCACCTAGGCAGAAATCCACGTACTCTATGCCATCCACATCAGTAAACCTTGAGCCTTTGGCACTGGCGACGTAAACCGGATGTGGCCCTGGCCACTTAGCCATCCAAGACATTGGCACACCGCTCATCAAAGGGCCTTGGGCCTGATTATGAAGGGTTTCAGAGTTAGGGTGAAGCTTTACAAAAAGTTCTAATTCATCAGCAAAAAGTTGTGCGAGTTTTGTTCTATCTGGGTATGAGTGCATTCGAATCTTCCTTGATTCTCAGATTATTGATTGAACTACAGGCTTGAAAGTGCTGCTTCTAAAACATCCAGCGCTTCATTGATTAGTTCATCTGAAATGGCTAAGGAAGGAAGGAATCTGATCACGTTTCCGTAGGTTCCCGCATTGAGTACTACTACACCGTTTTTGTGGCAGAAATTCATTACCTGATCAGTGAATTTTGAGTTAGGCTCTCTTGTTCCTGGATTCACAAATTCAATTGCGAGCATTGCACCGCGCCCACGAACATCACCAATCACCTGGTACTTGTCTTTCATAGCCAGAAGTCTTGGTTTCATGACAGATTCGATGTGCTGGGCTCTTTCTAAAACCCCTCCAGCTTCAATCTGCTTGAGAACTGCAACTGCGGCTGCTGCAGCGACGGGGTTACCGCCAAATGTTCCACCAATACCGCCAGGGTGAGACGAGTCCATGATTTCAGCTCTACCTGTGACTGCTGATATAGGCATTCCGCCAGCTATACCTTTTGCTATGGTCATCAAGTCAGGCTCAAAACCTTCTTCATGCTCCGAAGCGAACCACTTACCGGTCCTTGCCATACCAGCTTGGACTTCATCGGCAACTAAAACTATGCCGTTTGCTTTAGTCCATTGTGAAATAGTCTTCATGAAGCCCGGTGCTGGAACAATAAAGCCACCTTCACCCTGGATCGGTTCAATAACTACGGCGGCTAGATTTTTAGCACCAATTCGCTTTTCCATGTAGTTGATTGCCCTAGTTGCGGCTTCTTCGCCAGTCATACCTTCGGGGTCGTGGAATGGGTAAGACATCGGAACGTGAGTGACGCTGCCTGCGAAAGGACCAAAGCCATCAGCGTATGGCATGTTCTTGAAATTCATCGCCATAGTTAGGTTAGTTCTACCGTGATACGCGTGATCAAAGACCGCAATTTCATTGCGCCCGGTGAACTTGCGAGCGAGCTTGACTGCGTTTTCAACCGCCTCTGCTCCTGAGTTAAACAGCGCGGAACGCTTGACAAAATTTCCTGGCATGTGACGGTTGAGGATTTCACACACTTCAACGTAGGGGACATACGGAGTTACGGTGAAAAGAGTATGGGTTAGTTTTGCTACCTGCTCGGTTACGGCTGCAACCACAGCTTCATTGGTGTGTCCGATGGTTGTAACACCGATACCTGAACCCATATCAATGAGTTGGTTTCCATCAACATCAACCAAAATTGCACCGTGTGCCGAGTCGATATAAACAGGTAGTGTCGTGCCAACTCCGTGCCCAACCTGAGCCAACCTCTTCTCATGCAACGCCTGAGAGATTGGACCTGGGATACTTGTAACTAATTTCCGCTTTTGTTCGATAGTCATAGACCCATTCTACCTTGACGGCCCCGTAAAGGCTAAGGACTGCTATTGAGGCTAAAGATGGCAAGATTGAAGCATGAAGTCCGTAATTATCTTGGGTAGCACTGGTTCGATAGGAACCCAAGCCCTTGAAATTGTTCAGCAAAACCCAGGCAAATTCAAAGTGGTGGGGCTTTCGGCAAATCGCAACCAAGAGCTTCTAAGTGAGCAGGCTCGAAGATTTAACCTCCCTAGTTCTAAAGCAGTCATCGGTGCAGAAGCTAGCTGTTCTCTGATCGAGGATACGGATGCCGATCTCGTACTAAATGGGATTACTGGATCAATTGGATTGCAACCAACAATTTCAACTCTCAAAACAGGTAAAACTCTCGCACTAGCTAACAAAGAATCACTGATTGTCGGTGGTCATCTCGTAACTCAACTTGCCGCCCCAGGCCAGATAGTTCCAGTGGATTCAGAGCATTCAGCTCTAGCGCAGTGTCTACTTGCTGGTAATAGAGGAGAAGTTCGCAAATTAATCCTGACTGCATCAGGTGGACCATTTAGGGGATACAGCTATAAGCAATTGGAATCAGTAACTCCTGAACAGGCGCTGCACCATCCAACCTGGAATATGGGGAAGGTAGTGACAACTAATTCAGCAACCATGGTGAACAAGGGGCTTGAGATAATCGAGGCTCACTTACTCTTCGGGGTGGGATTCGATCGAATTGAAGTTACAGTCCATCCACAGTCTGTGGTGCACTCGATGGTTGAATTCTTTGATGGTTCAACGATGGCTCAATGCTCACCACCTGACATGAAACTACCGATAAGCCTAGGGCTAGCTTGGCCTGATCGAGTTGCGGATGCTGCCACGCCGGTTGATTTCACTTCTGCTCACTCGTGGGATTTTTACCCTCTGGATGAGAATGTCTTTAAGGCTGTCGCGCTAGCTCGCGAGGCTGGACAAAAAGGGTTGACCTATCCTGCGGTTTATAACGCCGCAAACGAACAAGCTGTGGATGCATTCCATGATGGAAAAATTAGTTTTACAAGAATCGTAGAACTAATTGAAGAAACTCTGAATCTACATCAGGTGGATGACGAATTGACTTTAGAGAGAGTCCTTGAAGCCGAGCGTTGGGCCAGAGAAACTGCAAATTCGCTGATTGCAGAAGCGTAATTGATCCATTTTGTCAGCCACGGAAGTTAGGTTTGATTTATGGATTTTCTAAGCATGATTGGCGGCTGGCTAATTCTATTAGTTGGTCTGGCTATCTCTATTGGTCTGCATGAATTAGGACACCTTCTACCTGCCAAGAAATTTGGGGTAAAGGTCACTAAGTACATGATTGGTTTTGGTCCCACTCTCTTTTCAAGAAAACGCGGTGAGACCGAGTATGGCATAAAGGCAATTCCGCTTGGTGGATACATTCAGATGGCCGGCATGCTCCCTCCAGGAACAGATGAAGACAAAAATGGTCGTTGGCGAAAGATGGTCAGTACGATTCGAAGTTCCGACGAAATTAAGGAAGAAGACAGATCAAGAGCTTTTTATCTTCTGAAGCCTTGGCAAAAACTAATCGTCATGTTTGGCGGACCATTTGCAAATTTACTAATTGCCTTCTTTCTCACGCTTATACTTTTCAGCGGTTTTGGTGCTTATGACCGAACAAATGAAATCCGCGAAACGATAAGTTGTTTACCGACCGCGGACAACCCTAATTGTGATCAGGTAGGCGAAGCCTCTCCAGCCGCTCTAGCAGGTCTCAAAGCCGGGGATAAGGTCATTGAACTTGACGGAAAATCTATTAGCCGTTGGACCGACGTTGATCAAATCATCAGAGAGAAAGTCGGCGTGGCACTCGATTTGGTAGTTCTCAGAGATGGGCGGGAGATTTCTCTCACACTGACACCAAAAAACATTGTTAATAACGGAGTTTCGAGACCATTTGTTGGTGTTTTTCTTGAAACGGCTAGGTACCCACAGAGCCCAGTTGAGGCGACCGTGCAATTTGGAAACATGCTTTTGCTAACTGGGGAGATGATTGTGTCTTTGCCAGTTCAAGCGGTTAATGCAGTCTTAGAGATAAACCCAGGTGCGCAACGAGATACCAATGGCGCAATTTCGATTGTTGGTTTAGGTCAATTTTCAGGTTCCCTAGTTGCTGATTCAGATATGTCTTTGGAAGATAAGGTCTTGAGTCAATTTGGTTTGATGCTCTCTTTGAATGTTGCGTTGTTCGTCTTCAACATGCTTCCACTGGTTCCACTCGATGGTGGCCACATAGCTGGCGCGCTTTACGAGTCCATTAAGCGGGGAATCTGGCGCTTGCGTGGCAAAAAGCTTGAAAAGCCAGTTGACACGGCGATGATGATGCCGGTTGCCTACGTTGTTGCGGCACTGTTATTAGCCCTAACTTTTGTTCTTATACTGAGGGACATTGCTAATCCGCTTCAGCTCTAATCAGGCGGGTTTCGGATTTAGACTTGTAATCAAGTTCATAAGAGAGAAGTGATTTTCTGTGCCAGCAATAAACCTAGGTAAGCAGACTCCAGAAGTTTTAGCACCTCGCCGTAAGACACGCCAGATCATGGTGGGCAAGGTTGCTGTGGGAGGCGATGCCCCAATATCTGTCCAGTCAATGACCACGACTCCGACTACAGATATTAATTCGACTTTGCAGCAGATAGCAGAGTTGACCGCAGCAGGCTGTGACATAGTTCGAGTCGCTTGCCCTTCTCAGGATGATGCTGACGTTTTGCGAATCATCGCCAAGAAATCACCGATTCCTGTAATCGCAGACATTCATTTTCAACCGAAATACGTTTTTCAGGCCATCGAGGCCGGTTGTGGTGCAGTGAGAGTGAACCCTGGAAACATTAGACAGTTTGATGACAAGGTTGGTGAGATTGCTAAGGCAGCAAAAGATGCTGGTGTATCACTACGAATTGGTGTCAACGCAGGATCCCTAGATCCAAGGCTGTTGCAGAAGTACGGGAAGGCCACAGCCGAAGCCCTTGTAGAGTCTGCGGTTTGGGAGGCTTCGCTTTTTGAGGAACATGATTTTCACGATTTCAAAATTTCGGTAAAGCACAATGACCCTGTAGTCATGGTTCGAGCATATGAGATGTTGGCTGAACGGGGAGATTGGCCTTTGCATCTTGGCGTG
>JBJTHM010000114.1:0-4645 GCA_046094465.1 Rhodoluna sp.
ACACTTAAGAGTGAAAGCGCAGTTACGATTACCCAGGCAATCAGCACCCAAACCCACCAGGGCAAAACAATTCCAAAGGATGCTTCCATTTGGCCGGCTAGTAAGCCACCGAAGAAACCATAGATTGCTAGCTGGATGGCAACATAGCCAACCACCATCGCTAAAGCGGAACCAATTCCAACATTCTTGCCTAAGCCTCTGCCCACATAGGCAAAGAATGCTCCGGCGTTGGTGACCTTGCTGGTCATAGCGGTAAAGCCCACGCTGAACAAAATCAGCACGAGACCTACCAGTAGATAGGCTCCTGGAGCAGCAGCACCGTTACCGGCCAGAATTGCAACTGGAACTGCTCCAGTCATTCCTACCAGTGGTGCAGAGGCTGCAACTACGAAAAATACGATTCCGAGAACTCCAAGGCGGCTTTTGCGCAATGAGTTGTCGGTTGTTTGATCAGACATTTATTCTCCTCGTCGAGTTCAAGGAATCGTTCGGGTATGAACGACCTCCTTAAGACTGGCTGAGATGGCAAGAATAAGTGGTCAGATTTGAAAGCTTTTAGGAGAAGGTTGTTTAATCGTTATCTTGCCAAAAAGTGCTGTTTATTCGCATCCAAATGGTTCGCTAGTCTATTGCTATGACTGAACTACATGGTTTTATGGCTCCAAAAACCCCTTCAGGTAAGAGTGCGATCATCCCTGACATGCCTTGGTATTACTCAGGAACTCTACTAACAGTGGAGTATCTAACTGATCCAGAAAACGTTAGAGCAATATTGCCCAAGGATTTAGAACTAGCTGATGAAGAGCCAGGTGCTGTTGCAATTATCTGGGCCGATTGGCAATCCTGTTCATCATCAAAACTGGAACTACTCGACCCAGTCAGAAGCCAATACCTCGAAGCCTTTGTAGTTGTCAGGTGCAAACATGACGACAAAACATACAGCCGCTGCGTAGCTATCTGGGTAACAAAAGACTTTGCTATCGCAAGAGGTTGGTTCCAGGGTTATCCAAAGAAACTGGGCAATGTTGCCGTAACTAGGATTTTCAACCACGGTAAGGCAACACCAAGACTGGAAAACGGAGCCATGCTAGGTGCCTCGCTTTCTGCGTATGACCACAGGCTCGCAACTGCAAAGGTCACTTTGCGGGAACCATCTGAAACAAATGGTTTTGTGAATGGGCATCCTATGATGCACTCACGCTGGATGCCTTCAATAGTCCCAGGTGCTGGAAACTCTTTGGATCAACTAATCACGATGAGCGGTGTTCATGCAGATCTAGGTCAACCTTGGAAAGGTGATGCTGAGCTAATTCTCGGAGACTCCCAGTGGGATGAACTAGCGTCTATTCTTCCAGTGAGAAAAATTCTCGCCGGTTACTACCGCGAAGTTGGAGTTACCTTCAACGGTGGAACACTGGTTGCAGATAACTCAAAGAAGATTTCGTAATCCTCTAGATACTCTTTGATTTCCCAATCAGTGACTTCACGAGTTGCTGGGTCACTAACCGTTGCGTTGTAGCGAGCAATCTCATCACGCTTCATGGTTAGGAAGATTCCAATCATGCCCGACGACATGTGTTCACGCATTCTGTCGTTAGCTTCAAGTGCATCAAGAGCTTCAGTGAAAGTTGCTGGAAGAGTAGGTGCATCTTCGTTATCGTAGGCCATACCTTCAGCAGCCTTAGGTGCAACAAGTTTTCTAACTATGCCATCTAGAGCAGCCGCCAGGATGCCAGCAATAATCAAATACGGATTAGCCGCACCATCACCGACACGAACTTCTAATCTGGTTCCCCCTCCACGCTCTGGTGGAACACGAACCATGGTTGACCGGTTATCGTAACCCCAGTTTGCTCTAAACGGAGCAAGGGTGTCAGGACCTAGTCGCTTGAATGCGTTTACGGTTGGGTTAGTAAAGGCAGTTAGAGCATTGGCGTTTTCGGTAATACCAGCGATCATTTGTAGGGCAATTTCAGATAGCTCATCACCATCGTGCATCAGGTTCTTGCCGTCTTTGTCAGTTACCGAGAAGTGCAGGTGGAATCCAGAGCCTCCCTCATCACTCCACGGCTTACCGACAAAGGTTGCATGCTGGCCTTCTCTAGCAACAACGTCCTTGATTGCGGTTTTGAACATAAAGGTTCGATCAGCTGCATCCATCGCCTCAGAGTGCCAAAGGTTGATCTCATACTGGCTAGGTGAGAACTCATGGTTACCAGCAAAGACACCGATGTTCATCTGATCAAGCATCCGCAACAGGTGTAGGAATACTCCGTTTGGATCAACTAGTGCTCCGGTGGTATAAACGCGTCCAGTCTTAGACAGGGCTCGCTTAAACCCACCGTCTTCGGTTCGATCTGCGATATAGAACTCAAGTTCTGGGCCGCAAACCGGAACTAGGCCCAGAGCGTTATAGGCATCAATGACTTTTCTAAGCACGGTTCTAGGTGAGAAAAGATTTGGGGACATATCCGGATTTAGAGCATCGGCAACTGCATAGGCAACCCCTGGTTCCCATGGCATTGGGTGGATGGTTTCTGGATCTAGTTTGGTAATTAGATCCTGTAATCCGTCTCCGGCAATTCCTTCAGCATCTAGAACATCACCGCCGGTGGTGGTAACCCAGACACCTTGACAGAAAGCAGGTCCGTGACCAGCTGCTTTTTCTAATTGACTGACTAGAAGATCTTTTGATCTAGTAATACCTAAAACATCTGCATAAATAATTCGCAGAACATCAATACCCTGCTCCTGAAGGTTCTCCCGCAAAGCGGTCAGGTTGGTCGCCATGAAAACTCCTTTGTTTATCATTCGCAATCAAATGATATTTGGATAATACTTGTTACTAGGCTTGTTTCTAAGGCTCAAAACCAAAAAGTTATGAAGGAAAATCATGAAAGCGCTTTTCATTCAACATGATCACGTCAGTCCAACCGGCTGGGTCGGTGAAGCGCTAACAAGGCACGGTTTTGAAATCACCGAGGTGCTGGTGGTTCCAGAAGCCAAGTTTGCTACCCCAAACATTCCGTTTCAGTTTCCCGACTTTAGCGATTACGACCTGCTGGTTCCACTCGGTGCACCTTGGGGTGCATGGGATGATGCTTGCATTGGTAACTGGCTAAACCCAGAACTTGAGTGGGTTCGAAATGCAATCAATGCGGATAAACCTGTTTTCGGAATTTGTTTTGGTGGACAGCTAATGGCTAGAGCTCTAGGCGGCTCAGTAGCGCCTGGACCGAAAGGTGAAATCGGCTGGACAAACATTTGGTCGACAAGGCAAGATCTTTTATCAAACGGCCCCTGGTTCCAATTTCACTATGACCGTTGGCAACTGCCACCAGGTGGGGTTGAAATTGCTAGAAACCCGATCGCTTCACAGGCCTTCATCTATGGCCGCAGCATGGGAGTTCAGTTCCACCCAGAGCTAACCTCGGCAGTTCTAAAAGGTTGGCTGGATTGGGGAGGCTTACGCGAAGTTGGCAATGATGGACAGGATTCTGAAATCATGTTCCAGCAGACCGTTGCCGAAGACCCAGCAGCTAGGGAAAGAACTTTCTATCTGATTGATAACTACCTAGAGAAGGTAGCGAAACTTATCTAAGCGTTACCTTTACTGGGAAACGCTTGAGACCGTTTACGAAGTTTGATCTAAGGTGATCTATCTCACCGACTCTTTCCATCTTGGAAATACGTGAGAGTAAATCCTCAAACATAATGCGAACTTCTAGCCTGGCTAGTGAGTTGCCTAAACACATGTGAGGTCCTCCTCGACCAAAGGCCATGTGCTCGTTTGGATTACGTGTTACATCCATGCGATATGCATCAGTGAAAACAGCACTGTCGCGGTTACCAGAGGCAAACCAAGGAACAACCTTGTCTCCTTCTTTGATCTTCACTCCCTGGAATTCAACATCCTTGGTTGCCGTTCTTCTGAAGTGGTAAACCGGTGAAGCTAGACGGATGAACTCTTCAACTGCCCAAGGAATTAGCTCTGGCTTTTCCTGCAATAGTGCCATCTGCTCTGGGTTTTCAATCAGGTAGTTCATGGTGTGTGAAATGGTGTGACGGGTTGTCTCATTACCAGCTACGACTAAGAGTAGGAAGTAAGTATTGAAATCACGTTCTGAAAGTGGAATACCATCAGTTGGCACTTGGTTAATCAGTACTGAAACTAGATCTTTACCGTCTTTGCCTCTGCGTTGCGCGGCAAGGTTCTGGCCATATTCGAAAACCTCTAAAGCGGCTGGAGATCTAAAAGGCACTAAGCGATACTTTTCGCTCTCCGGGTCATCAAGTAAAACATCAGCATGTTCAGGGTCTGTGTTACCAATCATTCGGTTACCCCACTCAATCAACTTATTGGTGTCATGATCTGGGACATCAAGCATTCGAGCTAGCACTCTGATTGGGAAATCTGCTGCTACTTCTTCAACGAAATCAAACTCACCTTTAGCAAAAGCAGCATCTAGAGTCATCGCGGTTAGGCCTCGTAGGAATGTTTCATAGCCAGCAACCGCATTAGGGGTGAACTGGTCTTGAAGTAACCTTCTCAGAGCTCGGTGCCTAGCACCATCTGTTTCTAGCAATGATCTTCTTGCCTCTTCCTGCTCAGCATCCACCTCTTCCAGGTTGGTGAAATGTGTTG
>JBJTHM010000115.1:0-19808 GCA_046094465.1 Rhodoluna sp.
ACTATATTTGTCTCTGTCGCTGACCGAGACAAACACCAGGTGATTCTGCCGGTTCGACGGTTATCTCAACTTGGCTATGAGATCTTGGCAACATCTGGCACGGCAGCAATTCTAGAAAGACATGGAATTAAGACAACGATCGTTCGAAAGCATTCCGCCGATGATAAAGCTCCTCAGGGACCTTCAATTGTTGAATTAATAACGGCTGGAAAAGTAGATGTAGTTGTGAACACCCCGAGTGGATCCGATGCTAGAAAGGATGGTTACGAGATTCGTGCCGCTACCACCGCCGCAGATGCACCAATTTTCACGACCATTGCTCAACTTTCAGCTGCTATCGGTTCATTCGAAATGGTTCAAGCAGGAAAATTCAAAGTGAAATCACTACAAGAGCATGCTGAAGAAAGAAGGCAGCAACTTGCCTGAAGCATACTCGCGCAAACTTGAAAAGGCGTTCACCACTAGCCAACTTTGTGTTGGGATAGATCCTCACTCGGAACTCTTAGTCGAGGAAGGCTTAGCGGACTCAGTTCAGGGACTTGAATACTTCTCTTTCAAACTTTTAGAGGAACTGTCTTCGGTAGTGAGCATTGTTAAGCCACAAGTTTCATTTTTCGAACGGTTTGGCTCTAGTGGTTTCGCAGTATTAGAAAAGTTGCTCTTAGAAGCTCAAAGTCAGAAAATGTTCACAATTGTTGACGTCAAGCGAGGAGACATAGGCAGCACCATGGATGCCTACGGTTTGGCATGGTTAGCCAAGAGCGCGCCTTTTGTAGCGGATGCGATAACTGTAAATCCATTCTTGGGTCTTGGAACAATCGAACAGACCCTCTCTGTTGCTATTGAGCAAGGGAAAGGGATATTCTGTCTTTGCGCAACAAGTAACCCAGAGGCCCTGTCTATTCAAACATCGCAAATTGGTGGAGTCACTCTTTCACAGAGGATTGCAACCGATGTTGCAGCACTCAATGACGCAACAAGAGTAGCTAAATCCAGATTTGGAAATCTTGGGTTAGTGGTAGGAGCAACAGTTGATCAGTTAAGTCTCGGGCTTGCAATCGATCAAGAAAGGTCAGAAAACCTCACACCAATTCTTGCACCTGGATTTGGACACCAAGGCGCAAGATTAAAAGAAGCTGGTCGAACATTTTTTAGGAATAGGGACTCTCTCATAGCGAGCATTTCTAGGAGTGCTCTGAGGGACGGACTTCAGAATGTTGGCCGTGTTGTTCGGGAAGACGTAGCCGCACTCAATGTCGCGCTAAAGAGTTAGGCTTGAACCATGACGAGACTTACAGTTATTGCTGGTCCAACTGCTGTTGGAAAAGGAACAGTGGTCCGTAAGATTCTAGAACTGCAACCTGATATTCGTCTTTCAATCTCTGTCACTACTAGGCCGCCAAGACCTGAAGAAGTCAATGGGACACATTACTTTTTTGTCAACGATCAAGACTTCGACCGCATGATTGCCGAGAACGAGCTGCTCGAATATGCAACTGTCCACCGTTCACACCGCTATGGGACCCCCAGAGGCCCTGTCGAAGACGCAATTAGGGAGAACAAGCAAATCATTCTAGAGATAGATGTTCAAGGGGCTAAACAGGTGAAAAAATCGCTGCCCTCAGCAAACCTGATTTTTCTAGCCCCACCAAGTGAAGATGAGCTTCTCAACCGGCTTAGAACGAGGGGCACCGAAACGCCGGAGCAGATCTCAGTTCGTTTGCAGACGGCGAAAGAGGAAATGCAAGCCGCCAATGATTTCGACCACATAGTTATCAATAGAGAGGTAGCGCAAGCCGCTGCCGAGGTCTTAGAATTGATGCAGGCTGAATAGCCTCATTTACACGTTAGAAAGAACCCATGTCAGAAAAACTCGAAGGTATTGTCTCGCCATCCATTGATTCCCTAATGGGCAAGCACCCATCAAAATATGGCCTTGTGATTTTCGCAGCCAAGCGGGCAAGACAGATTAATGATTACTACTCAGCACTTCATGAGGGGTCATTGTTTTCAAATGTTGGTCCTCTAGTTGACGCAGCGGTTGATGACAAGCCGCTTTCCATCGCTATGCGTGAAATCGTTGCTGGTGCTGTTGTAGCAAAGAACAATAACTAGCTAAGGCTTCACTTTGCAAATTCTGGTTGGCATCACCGGAGGTATCGCAGCCTACAAAAGCGCTGCCCTAATTAGACTGCTAACCGAATCAGGTCACAGCGTTAAAGCGCTTCCAACCCAAAACGCTCTGCGCTTTATAGGTTCAGCAACCCTTGAAGCGCTCAGCCACAACAGCGTCGATCCAGACCTTTACAGTCAAGTAGAGGATGTTAAGCACATTAAGCTTGCACAAGAGGCTGACCTGGTAGTGGTTGCGCCAGCCACAGCTGCATTTATCGCTCGTTACGCAAATGGGATTGCAGATGATCTTCTTTTGAACGTTCTGCTCGCTACGAAGGCGCAAGTTCTTATAGCCCCTGCGATGCATTCTGAAATGTGGATGCATCCAGCAACCCAAACAAACCTTGACACACTTCGAGCAAGAGGGGTTCGTGTTCTTGAACCAGAAGTTGGGCGGCTCACCGGCAGTGATATCGGTGTCGGGCGTATGGTTGAACCTGAAACTATTTTTGCTGCCATAGCAAATCTAAACACCCCTCAGGACCTCTCTGGTAAAACCGTTGTAGTAGCAGCAGGAGGCACACACGAGCCGATAGACGATGTTAGGTTCATCGGCAACAAGTCTTCTGGAAAGCAAGGTCTCGCTCTTGCAAAAGTTGCTGCATCAAGGGGAGCGGAAGTGCTACTGGTGAATTGCAATATGTCAATTGAGATACCCAAAACCATGAAATCCGTGAAGGCAGAAACTGCATCAGAACTTCTTGATGTCTTACTAAAAGAAGCGCCGAAGGCGGACTATCTTTTCATGCCCGTTGCTGTCAGTGACTACAAAGCGGCGACTAGATCGGCTGGAAAAATAAAGCGCGAGGAGACCCCTGAGATTGAACTGCATCTAACTAAAAACCCTGATGTTTTGGCAACCGTTGGTGAGGCTATCAGAGCTGCTGGTAAATCAACTATTTTGGTTGGTTTTGCTGCAGAGGCATCTAGCCAACTTTTCGAAGCAGCAAAACAAAAGCTCAGTAGAAAGAACATCCACTTTATTGTTGCTAATGACATCTCTAGCGGAAAGGTGTTTGGATCCGACGAAAACTCTGTTGAAATCTTCTCTCATTCCGCTCAATCTAGGGCAACGGGCACAAAGGAAGCTGTTGCTACTTCGATTATTGACTTTGTCCTGACTCAGCAACGACCATTGGATGTCACCCGCCTGAGATATACTGAGCACCTATGAGTGACCTAAAGCTTTTTACCTCTGAGTCTGTGACCGAGGGGCATCCCGATAAAATCTGTGATCAAATAAGCGACGCAATTTTGGATGACCTGCTGAGCCAAGACAAGCACTCGAGAGTAGCCGTTGAGACTCTAGTGACTACGGGCCTAGTGCATGTTGCTGGAGAAGTTACCACGGAAGGCTACTCGGAAATTCCCGACATCATTCGAGGCAAGTTACTGGAAATTGGCTATAACGATTCCGCAATCGGATTTGACGGGAACAGCTGTGGTGTGTCCGTTTCGATAGGTAAGCAATCTCCGGACATCGCTGCTGGAGTCAATAACTCTTTGGAACATCGCGAAGGCCGAAAGCGAAGCGAGAATGATTTGCAAGGAGCCGGAGACCAAGGAATCATGTTTGGCTTCGCCTGTAACGAGACTCCTGAACTAATGCCGTTACCCATCAAGCTTGCTCACGATCTGGCAGAGAGGTTAGCCGCGGTTAGAAAAAGTGGGCAACTTGATTTCCTCCGTCCTGATGGTAAGACACCGGCCACCGTGGCCTACGATGGCAAGCGTGCCGTGTCCGTCGAGACTCTAGTTTTGAGCACCCAACACCACCCGAATGTCACTAACGCTGACCTTGAGGATGGAATCCGAGAGCTTGTGGTTGCTCCAGTCTTAGAGGCCTATTCTCTTGCAATGCCGAAGAAGCTTCTAGTTAACCCGGCTGGACGGTTCGAGATTGGTGGACCCCAGGCCGACGCTGGCTTAACAGGCAGAAAGATTATTGTTGACACTTATGGTGGCTACAGTCGCCATGGAGGTGGAGCTTTCAGCGGGAAGGACCCTTCAAAGGTAGATCGCTCAGCCGCCTACGCTATGAGGTGGGTTGCCAAAAACGTGGTCGCAGCTGGGCTTGCAGATCGTTGTGAGGTTCAGATTGCTTATGCAATCGGAAAGGCTCATCCTGTCGGCCTATATATCGAAACGTTTGGCACTCATACTGTGGACCCTTCCAAAATTAGTGTTGCCATTAAAGAAGTATTTGATTTGAGCCCAGGTGGAATCATTGCGGATCTCGATTTACTTAGACCTATATACAGCGCCACCTCAAGTTACGGGCACTTCGGACGAGAGCTCCCTGAATTTACTTGGGAGAGAACTAATAGAGTCGATGCCCTAAGAAATGTGACCAACCTCTAGTGGCTCAATATGCAAAGGTGCGATTCCCATCTCCACTTCCTGCATTAGACAAAGAATTTGACTATCTTGTGCCAGGTGGGCTTGAAGTTAAATTTGGACAATACGTAAAAGTTCAATTCGGCAAGGCAGAGAAGCAAAAAACTGGGATAGTTGTCGGAATCTCAAGCGAAACAGAAATCAAACAGCCTGTTGAAATTGCCGAGGTTCTATCGAAGAACATCTTCCTTACTGTGAGCCAGCATCAACTCATGGAGCAAGTTGCAACAAGGAACTGCGGGACGGTAGGTGAATTGCTTGCACAAGTGGTACCCAAATTCATGGTTCGTACAGATAAATCAACATCTAACTTCTCAAATAAAGACAGTTCCAGTAAAGACGCAGAAGGCAGGAAAAGCTTCATTTTATGCGGCCCCTCTGAGAATCCAGCCAAGCGACTGAGGGTTAGGGAGACTCTTGGAATTATTGAGTCACATCTATCGAACGGGAGGTCAGTAATTGTTTCTGTCCCTGATTTTAGGGATTTGGCTGAAATAGAAGTTTCTATAAGAGAGAAGAACCACGGTACAGAATTGCTCGTATTTTCCTCTGAGGATGCCAAGAGTAAGTACTTTAAAAACTACCTGACCGCGCAAACTAAGCCAAATGTGATTCTAGGACTCAGAACTGCATTATTCTTACCGGCTTATTCTTTAGGTGCGATTGTTGTACTTGATGAAGGGGACGAATCCCACGTCGAGCCAAGCTCTCCTTATTGGAACTCCAGAGACATTGCGCTTATCCGCCAAAAAATCGATGACTGCGATCTGACTTTCATTAGTTCTTCACCAACCTCTGAGATAGTACGACTTGTTGAAGTGAATTATCTAGAGATGAAATCACTGAACGGCACACCGCGGATTATTCGTACGACGGACAATCAAACCCGTCTAGATGATGAAACATACTCTTTGATGACGAGGACAATCCAGGAAGGTAAACCCGTTCTGGTGCAAGTCTCTAACCGAGGCATGGCAACGTCAATAGCTTGTATGAGCTGCTCTGAAATTAGAAAATGTCAATGTGGCGCTGGCATTTGGATCGACCATAAGTTCCGGTTTCGATGCAGAAGCTGCAAGCGTACTGGCGAATTACCGCCGTGTGCTTGTGGAAGTACACAGACCAAAACGCTCCGCACTGGCTCATCCTACGTTGCTGACTGGTTAGCCAAGAACTTTGGCAGCGAGAGAGTTATCCATTCCAGTGGAGAAGAACGGCTGAGGTCTATACCAAGGTCAGGCTCAATTGTGATTGCTACACCAGGAGCTGAACCTAGCGTTGATGGCGGCTACTCTCTAGTGATTCTTGCGGACGCAGGAAGTATGCTAAGCGCTCCTCGTATGCGTGCGCTAGAACAATCCTGTCTTAAATGGGCTAACGCGATACAACTGAGTGCGCAGGAAAGCGTTGTTATCTTTGTTGGCATTAGCGGGCCAATGGTGCCTTTTTTAAGGGAGTTAGATTTTTGGCAGATCGTTCGCGGGGACTGTTTAGAAAGGCGTGACCTAGCCCTACCTCCTTTTAGGAGGGTGGCCACCATAAGCTCCAAAAATGCCAGAGCGCTTAACCTACTACGGGAGGATCTGAACAAGACGCTGTCTTGGCTACAGTTCATTTCAGAGAATGACTCAAGCATTTGCTTAATTTTCGATTATTCGAAGGGCGCTGAGGTAGTAGCTACAATAAAGGCAGTCACCGAGTCAGTCTCAAAAAAGACCAGAGACAAACTTCCTGGCGAGAGACTATTCCGTGTCATCATGGATGACCTAAACGCCCTGTAAATTGTGATGTAGTTAGATTATGAGAATTCTTTTTGCTGGGACTCCGAATACAGCGGTAACTGTACTTGGGGGTCTAATGAACTCTGGGCACGAGGTTGTGGCCGTTCTCACGAGAGAGGATGCCACTTTCGGAAGAAATCGATCCATCAAGCAATCACCGGTGGCCGAATTTGCAACGAGCAAGGGAATTCCTGTCATAAAAGCCAATCGAATTGATGAAGTCATCGAGAAACAGATTAGAGAAGTTCAAGCTGATTTTGGTGTGGTAGTTGCCTACGGCGCAATATTGAAGCTCTCTACGTTGAACCTTTTACCCGAGGGTTGGTTCAATCTGCACTATAGCCTGTTGCCTAAGTACAGGGGAGCAGCGCCAGTTCAGCATGCAATCCTAAACGGGGATGAGGTCACTGGTGTCACTGTGTTCAAGTTGGATTCAGGGATGGATACGGGGCCAATACTGGGTAGTATTCAGACAGTTGTGCAACCTGATGAGAATTCTGGAGATCTAATTCTCCGGCTCAGCCACCTTGGAATTGGTCTTCTGAATGAAATCCTGCCAAAAATCTATAGCGGGCTTGCCACATTCACACTTCAGTTAGGGACACCTTCATTTGCTCCTAAGGTAAACCGCGAAGACGCTAGGTTGAGACCTCAGATGGATGCAAAGCAGGCAGAGCTTAGAGTTCGCGCCATGAATCCAGAGCCGATTGCCTGGATTTTATTCGACGATGAACCTATGCGCATTCTTCACGCCAGGGCGATCGATTCTAGTTCCAACTCCTTAGGAGAGCTGCAACACCAAGAAAATCCTGTAATTGTCTGTGCTGGAAATTCCGGATTGGAACTTTTGGAAGTTCAGCCTGCGGGTAAAAAGCCAATGGAAGCAAATGCTTGGTATAGAGGTTTGCGAAGCCTTGGAATGTTCAGTTGAAGAAGAAAACCTCCCGAGCGTTGGCTCTAGAACTTCTTCGTAAAGTGAATCAAGAAGATGCCTATGCAAACCTAGCTCTGCCCAAGCTGTTACATCAATCCGATTTTGATTCAAGGGATAGAGCATTCGTCCAAGAACTAGGCTTTGGTGCCATCCGCTGGCAATTGACATATGACGCCATTATAGATTTAGTGTCGACAAGGTCGGTTACTAAAATTGATCCACTTCTCCTCAACTGCTTGAGACTTGGTGCTCATCAAATACTCAACATGCGAGTACCGCCACACGCGGCTTTTAGCGAAACTGTCGAACTTGTCCGTCAAGAGTGTGGTGAGCCATTGGTGGGCTTTGCAAATGGAGTCCTGAGAAGAGTCTCAGAGAAAGACTTAGCTACCTGGATAAGTGAGATAATAGCCAACTCGCCACCTACAGCTAAGTTAGCAATTGAGTACTCACATCCAGAATGGATAGTTGTAGCCCTTAAACAAGCATTAGCTGCGGACAATCTAGAACATACAATCGAAGAGTTACTCGAAGCCAACAACACAAGCGCAAAGGTCAATCTTGTCGCTTTACCTGGCCTTACTGAAGTACCTAAATCTGAAGGAACTGTCTCGAGTAACCTTTTTAACCCAGTAGGTTTTAGCATTACGATGGGAAACCCAGATCTCCTTCCTCGATTCAAAGACGGTGCAATCAGGGTTCAAGATGAAGGTTCTCAGGTAGCGGCTTTAGCTCTGGTTGACTACAAACCAGCACCTGCAGATGAACTTTGGCTCGACATGTGTGCAGGGCCTGGAGGGAAAGCGGCACTGCTGGCCGCCAAGGCCAGATCCTGCGGGGCGAAATTAGTGGCAAACGAGATCTTGCCGCACAGAGCAAAGTTGGTAAAACAGGCCCTAGAGCCCTTTCCAGAAGTCGAACTCACTCACGTAGACGGTCGAGAAATAGGGGAGAAAGCACTCGACAGCTATGACAGAATCCTGCTTGATGCTCCTTGCACCGGTTTAGGCGCTCTCCGACGAAGACCAGAGGCGCGCTGGCGTAAAAGCAATAGCGACATCAAGGAACTCAGCAAACTGCAGTTCGAACTCCTTAAAAGTGCTTCGTACTCGCTGAAGCAGGACGGGTTACTTTTGTATGTAACATGCTCACCCCATTTGTCTGAAACAACTTCCATCGTGAATCGAGCCGTAAAGGATCTAGGACTCGTCGTACTAGATTTGACAAGTTTCATGAACGAGCGCTACTTCAAGGGAACACTACCTAATAATCGAAAAACAGTCCAGCTTTTTACACACCGAGATGGGACAGACTCGATGTTTATGGCTCTAATGACTAAACCTTCTAGGCAATAGGGTTAAGTTATGGAAATCCGAATTCAGCCAAGCATTCTAAGTGCCGACTTTGTCAACTTCCAAAAGGACTTTGAATCGATTTCAGCGGCTGATGGCATACACGTTGACGTTATGGACGGGCATTTCGTCCCTAATCTTACTTTTGGGCTACCAATGGTTAAACGTATGCAGGAAATAAGCAAGTTGCCGTTGGATGTTCATCTAATGATTGAAAACCCTGATTACTGGGCTCCTAAGTATGCAGAGTTGGAGCTCTTTTCCGTAACAGTTCACTTTGAAGCGTTAAGGGATGCTACGGCAACTGCTCGAGCAATAAAAGCAGCAGGTTCAAGAGCAGGTTTAGCTATAAAGCCGAAGACTGAGTTATCTGCAATCTCGGATATCGTGCATGAATTTGATCAGCTGCTCATCATGTCTGTCGAGCCTGGCTTCGGTGGGCAATCTTTTATTCAATCAAGTATCGGCAAGGCCCGAGAAGCTATTGCGTTGCTGCGCGAAATCAATTCGAGCATTTGGTTACAAATGGACGGCGGTATTGATGAGACTAACATCGCTGCCCTTGCCCAAGTGGGTGTAGATACTTTTGTTGCTGGGTCAGCGGTGTTTAAGGAAATTGATAGAAACGCGAGAATAAACCTTCTACGTTCACTTGCTGAGGGAGCAAGTAAGAACTAGTGAAGAATAGTTTGAACCTCTCAAAGGAATCTTTTCTGGCAATTGTTGAATCTGGAAAAGTCATCCCACTTGTCCTGGAGGTCTATGGTGGTAACGAGACCCCTGTAGGGCTGTACGAGAAAGTCTCTAAGAGTAGAGCTGACACCTTCCTCTTGGAATCTGCCGAGCAGGGTGTATGGTCAAGGTTCAGTTTTATTGGTGTATCAGCACGCGCAAAATTGACTGCCAGCTTAGACGGAATCAACTTTAGTGACATCGAGGCCGTCCTACCTTCGCGGCAACCACCCATCGGCTCATCCCTTGAGATTGTGAATGAGATTCAAAAATCCTGGAAATCAGAGAGTTTAGATGGTTTGCCTCCTCTGACATCTGGCCTTGTCGGGTTTTTCGCTTGGGATGTTATTCGGGAGATAGAAATTCTTGGTTCACCTAAAGCCTCACCATATAAGCACCCACTTCTTCAACTGATCATGGTGCAGGACCTAATTGTCATGGACCACAAAGACAACCGACTTCTCATAGTTTCAAACTGCTATTGCGACCAGAATATTGACTCTGACTATGAGTATGACCAAGCAGTGAGCAGAATTGAGACAATCTTCGATGAAATTTCTCAGCCATCTGCTGCAAAATTTACATTTGGCAAAGCCACAGACAGTCAAGAAGTTCGGACAAACTCCTCTAAAGAAGACTTCATCGAATCAGTAAATCGCGCCAAAGAATACGTCCGAGCTGGAGATGTATTTCAAGTGGTGCTATCCCAACGCTTTGATGTAAAACTCAAAGCAAGCGCTTTAGACCTATACAGGTCCTTGCGAGCCATTAACCCAAGTCCATACATGTATTTGCTGAATCTAAGCGACGCTTCAGGAGAATTTGCTATCGTCGGCAGTTCACCTGAAGCACTCGTCAAAGTTGCATCAGGCCATGCAATTATGCACCCTATTGCCGGATCACGACCAAGGGGGGCTAACCCAGCTGAAGATCAGGCTCACGTGGATTCACTCTTAGCCGATCAAAAAGAGCGAGCAGAGCATCTCATGCTTGTCGATCTTGCACGTAACGATCTTCTGAAAGTTTCGCTCCCAGAAACTGTCTCGGTAACAGAGTTCATGAAGGTTGAGAAGTTCAGTCACATCATGCACCTCGTGTCCACAGTTGAATCCGAACTTGAGGATAACGTTTCACTAGTGGATGTGCTCAAAGCGACCTTTCCTGCTGGAACATTATCGGGGGCACCTAAACCACGAGCGCTTCAAATAATCTTGGAGTTGGAACCAGAAAACAGAGGCATTTTTGGTGGGGTAGTCGGATATCTAGACTTCGCGGGAAATGCAGACTTAGCTATTGCGATCAGAACGGCATTCGTTAGAGATGGTATGGCTCATATCCAATCAGGAGCAGGGATAGTCCTTGACTCAAATCCCGAGGCTGAATATCAGGAGACTGTAAACAAGAGCTCTGCTGGGATTTCGGCAATTTGCCAAGCGAACGAGTTGTTCAACTAAATAAAATAGTATGAGTTAGAAGCGAAAGAGGAATGATGATTTCAGAGAACGAACCAGGGCACGGACATTCAGTTGCAGCTTGGACCGCAGTTGTGACCGCAATTTTAGGCACAACTATCCTTACTCTCGGATTACTCCTCTTGAACAATTCCTTGTTGATTTCAGGTGGAGTAGTAACTCTACTTTCTATTGTTATCGGACCAATTCTGGCTAAGCTCGGCTATGGAGTTTCCGGAAAAACCAAAAGCTCCTAATGCTTGAGGAACTCTACGCTGGGGCTCTAGCCGACGCCACCAGCAGGAGCCAAATAGTTTCAATTAGTGACCTTGAACGGCTAATAGATAGTCAGCTTCCGGCTCTTAACCCTATTGGAACATTTCGCAGCAACCAATTCGTGTCTGTGATCGCTGAGATCAAACGGGCATCGCCGTCCAAAGGTCTTATTGCTCCAGTACCCAGAGCGGATGAGCTCGCCGGTACCTACCAAGATGCAGGAGCAACTGCTATTTCTGTACTGACCGAAGGAAGGAAGTTCCTAGGTTCTCTCGATGATTTAGATTCTGTTCGTAAAATTGCCAAAATACCGCTACTTCGCAAGGATTTCATCGCAAACGAGTACCAAGTGCTGGAGGCTAGAGCTCACGGAGCCGACATGATTCTCTTCATTGTTGCGGGGCTCAATCAACCACACCTGGAACACCTGTATGGATTTGCCTCAGAACTGGGAATGACATGCTTAGTTGAGACTCATTCGCGGGATGAAGTTTTGCGCGCGATTGACTTAGGAGCTCAACTGATTGGAATAAACGCGCGGGATCTGAGCAGCTTTGAGACTGACAGAAATCTCTTCGGTGAACTATCCGCCCTACTGCCTCAGGAAGTCATTGCCGTTGCCGAGTCTGCCGTTAGGAACCAGCAAGATGTTATTCAGTATGCTTCCTTCGGCGCGGAAGTGGTTCTGGTCGGAGAGGCACTTGTTACCGGTGATACAGCTAACTTACTAAAATCGCTTTGTTCGGTTCCAAAGATTAGAATTTAGTACCATGTCCAGTCAATCACTCCGTGACCAAAGCGGCCCTTACTTTGGGCAGTTTGGTGGACGCTTCGTACCCGAATCTTTGATAGCAGCGCTAGACGAACTTGAGCAAACTTACGAAAAGGCAAAACAAGATCCTACTTTTGGATTGCAGCTTCAGGAACTACACGCGTCTTATATCGGCAGACCTTCAGTTCTTACTGAAGTGCCTAAGTTCGCCGAACTTTGCGGCGATGTCAGGATGTTCTTGAAACGTGAAGATTTAAATCACACCGGCTCGCACAAAATAAACAATGTAATCGGCCAGGCACTTCTAGCTAAGCGCATGGGTAAAACACGAATAATCGCGGAGACCGGTGCAGGTCAGCACGGAGTTGCCAGTGCTACGGCTGCGGCACTTTTTGGTTTGGAATGTGTTGTTTACATGGGGGAGGTTGACACCCAGCGCCAAGCACTTAACGTTGCAAGAATGAAACTTCTCGGGGCAGAGGTGGTTCCAGTCAAAACGGGCTCCCGCACTCTTAAGGATGCAATCAACGAAGCATTGCGCGATTGGGTAACAAATGTTAAGAGTACTCATTATCTGCTCGGAACGGTTGCAGGGCCTCATCCTTTTCCAACTATTGTGAGAGATTTTCACTCGGTAATCGGCTTTGAGGCCAAGGATCAACTCAACGCGATGGGTCTAAAGCCGGACGTTGTTGCGGCTTGCGTTGGAGGTGGATCTAACGCGATTGGCATCTTCCACGCTTTCTTGGATGACAGCGCTCGTTTGTGGGGATTCGAAGCCGCCGGCGAAGGCATTTCTAGTGGAAAACATGCTGCGACACTCAGTGAAGGAAAGGTGGGAGTTCTGCACGGGGCAAAGAGCTACATCCTTCAGGATGAGGATGGACAGACCGTGGAAAGCCACTCTATTTCTGCTGGCTTGGATTACCCAGGTGTAGGTCCAGAGCACGCGTGGTTGAAGGACATGGCAAGAGCCGAGTATTTTGGAATCACCGACGATGAATCGATGCAGGCACTGAAACAACTTGCACAGACCGAGGGAATAATCGCTGCAATAGAGACAGCGCATGCCTTGGCTGGAATCATAAAACTTGGCCACTCATTGAAACCTGGCTCAGTAATCCTTTTGAATTTGAGCGGTCGCGGAGATAAGGACATGGAAACTGTCGGTAAGTATTTTGGATTCTTGGATTCCTAATCATGTCAGTTGCTGAACTAATTCTTACTCGTAAGGCTGCAAACAAGCCGACGCTAATCGGTTATTTTCCAGCTGGCTTCCCAACTGTCGAAGAATCAGTCGAGGCGTGCCTGGCGTTGTGTGAAAACGGGGTCGACATACTCGAACTTGGAATTCCATATAGCGACCCAGTGATGGACGGATTAGTTATTCAGCAGGCTACTGAAATTTCCTTGAGAAATGGTTTTCGGTTAAAGATGGTGCCTGAGATAGTCAGTCAGATTAGGGCAAGAGTTGACACTCCAATCTTGGTAATGAGCTATTGGAATCCCGTCATGCAATACGGCGTTAGCCAGCTTGCTGAAGATATTAGAAATGCCGGCGCTCAAGGTTTGATAACGCCTGATTTGATACCTGATGAAGCGACCGAATGGCTGTCGGAATCTGATCAACTTGGCTTAGACCGGGTTTTTATGGCTACACCATCATCCTCACCTTCTCGCCTTGCTCAAGCCGCAAACTTGAGTAAAGGATTTGTCTATGGTGTTTCAACCATGGGAATTACTGGCACCCGCGAGGATCTGGATGCCAACGCTAGGGCAGTAGTTAGCGGAATTCGGGCTAGTGGCTCTAAGACTCCAATCTGTGTTGGCATTGGTATCTCAAACTCTGCTCAGGTAGCGGAGGTGCTGACTTACGCCGATGGTGCGATTGTTGGCAGTGCCATAATCAACGCCTATACGCGTTCCGGTTTGTCCGGAATGGTAGATTTCGTAAGAGAGCTTAAGTCAGGAGCACAATAGATGTCAGTCTGGAACATGATTCCCGAACCCACCATTAGCAATTTCCAAGTCGGTCCTTTCATCATTCACTTTTATGCCCTACTTATCCTCCTAGGAATAATAGTTGCCACGATCTGGACCTCAGCACGAATGAAAGCACGTGGAATGGATCCAGGTCTAGCTATCGACATTGCAATTTGGGCCGTACCCTTTGGAATCATCGGTGGAAGACTGTTTCACGTTCTAACCCATTTTGAAGACTATTTTGCTCCTGGGAAGCAATGGCAACACATCGCCATGATTTGGGAGGGAGGGCTAGCAATCTATGGCGCTCTCATATTTGGTGCCCTCGGAGCATACATTGCCTGCCAAGTTGACATCAAACCACTAAGAATCCGCTCTGCAGGGATCAGATTCTTCTCTTTTGCTGACGCGTTAGTGCCTGGGCTGTTAGCGGCGCAAGCTATAGGTCGTTGGGGAAACTACTTCAACTCGGAGCTATTTGGCGAGCCGACCGATCTGCCGTGGGGGCTATATGTTTCTCCAGCCAACCCTAGTTACCCACTAGGACTTGACACGGTAACTCGAGCTGAACCGTTGCTATTCCATCCAACCTTTTTGTATGAGTCACTTTGGTCGGTTTTGGGTATTGTTGCGCTCTTACTTCTAGAACGCAGGTTTAACCTTCGATGGGGCAAACTATTTGCGCTCTACCTGGTTTGGTATGGCGTAGGCAGGTTCTTCATTGAAGGTATCCGGATGGACTCCGCTGACGTTCTGCTTGGCCTTCGCACTAACCAGTGGTCAGCTTTAGTTGGAGTGCTATTGGGATTGCTGATCTATGTCCTCCAGACCAGGAAGCACACCGGCAATGAAACCACCGGTTACCTGCCTGGACGAAGTTGGGAACCGACCGTAGCCAAGGGCAAAAAACCTGCCAAAACTGAACCCAGCGATGAGACGGTTGTAGAATCTAAACCTGACCCTGAATAGATTCAGGACTAGCCATTCCAGGGCCAAAGTTGTCCCCTAAATTAGTTCCAGATTAGGAGACGCCATGTCAAGCCTTAGCCCTTACGAGCGGTTCAGTACCGCTCCAGCGGCTCAAGGGCTATACGACCCGAGCAGAGATCGCGACGCATGCGGTTTGGCAATGGTGGCCACTCTTCGCGGGGTAGCAGGACACGACATAATTCAAACAGCGCTTCAAGCTTTGACCAACATGGATCACCGTGGAGCGGTTGGGTCAGATGAGGGCACTGGTGACGGTGCAGGAATACTAACCCAAATCCCAGACAAATTCTTCCGGTCCGTTTTGGATTTCTCCTTACCTGAAGTAGGGAAGTACGCAGCGGGCTTAGTTTTTCTAGAGGCGGAACAGGATGAACGAACCTGGGTAGCTAACTTTGAGGAGTTTGCGAAGCAGGCCCGTTGCAAATTACTTGGACTAAGACTCGTACCGACGGATTCAACCGTGCTGGGCTCGCTGTCAAAAAAGGCTCTGCCAAGAATCTTTCAGGTCTTTATAGCGTCTGAGGATGGTAAGACAGGCGTTGAATTTGAGCGCGATTTATATTTCCTCAGAAAGATCTCTGAGAAGAAACTCGGGAGCTACCACCCATCTCTATCAGCTAAGACCATTGTGTATAAAGGCATGCTCACTACGATGCAACTGGAGCCGTTTTACCCAGATTTGTCCAGCCCACTTTTCGAATCCAAACTGGCGCTAGTGCACTCGAGGTTTTCCACCAACACGTTCCCTTCCTGGCCACTGGCTCACCCATTCAGATTCATCGCACACAATGGGGAAATAAACACTGTCAAGGGAAATAGGAATTGGATGCGTGCTAGGGAAGCCAAGCTCGAATCAGAACTACTTCCGTTCCTTCAGGAATTGAAGCCAATCATCTCTAGCGGTGCATCCGACTCGGCCTCATTCGATGAAGTTTTGGAATTGCTGGTGCTATCTGGCAGATCACTTCCGCACGCGCTTATGATGATGATTCCTGAGGCGTGGGAGAAGCAAACTGATATGTCTAAGCAGTTGAAAGACTTCTACGAATATCACTCCATGCTTATGGAACCTTGGGACGGTCCAGCAGCGGTTCTGTTTACCGATGGGGATTTGGTCGGAGCTACACTTGACCGCAATGGTTTACGCCCGGGTCGATACATCGTAACTGAAGACGGTTTAGTTGTCCTTGCATCAGAGATAGGTGTTGTAGAGATAGACCCGAGCCGCATTGTTCGCAAGGGCAGACTTCAGCCTGGCCGAATGTTTTTAGCAGACACCGCAAGTGGTCGCCTGATTGACGACGAAGACATAAAGTCGGAGATTGCTGCACTTGAGCCGTGGGGCCAGTGGCTTGCCGAAAACAGGATCAATCTGAAGGACATTCCAGATAGAGAGCACATCGCTCACACCAAGAGTTCCGTAGCAAGAAGACAACGAACCTTCGGCTATACCGTCGAGGAGCTGCGCTTGATCCTTGGGCCCATGGCTAGGACTGGTTTAGAGCCAATAGGGGCAATGGGTTCAGACACTCCAATTGCTGCGCTGAGCGATCGACCTCGACTACTCTTTGACTACTTTGTTCAGCAGTTCGCTCAGGTTACCAATCCGCCTTTGGATTCCATACGTGAGGAAATAGTGACTTCTCTCAGTGTTGGTATTGGTCCAGAACAAAATCTTTTGAATGCCACTCCGGAACACGCTCGGATGGTCGTCCTAGATTTTCCTGTTCTGTCCAACGACGAACTGTCTAAAATCAAGTACGCGGAGGATGCAGGTTTCGGCAAGAGTTTTGTGGTCAAGGGCCTCTACAGAGTTGACGAAGGTCATCTAGCCTTGCACAACCGAATGCAGGAAATTTTCGAAGAAGTTGATCTTGCTCTTGCTGATGGGATAACCTTCATCGTTCTTTCGGACAGAGACAGCAACCGTGAGTTAGCGCCCATTCCGAGTTTGTTACTAACTTCCGCCGTTCACCATCATCTGTTGCGTAAGGGTATGCGCACCAAGGTAGGTCTCGTTGTTGAGGCAGGCGATGTTCGAGAGGTGCACCATGCTGCCGCTCTGATTGGCTACGGTGCTGCCGCCATAAATCCCTATCTAGCCATGGAATCCGTTGAACTAATGATTCGCAATGGAGAGATTACCGGCATAACAGTAAATAAGGGTATTGAGAATCTGATCAAAGCCCTCGGCAAAGGTGTGCTCAAGGTTATGTCGAAGATGGGCATTTCGACAGTTTCTAGCTATTCTGGAGCACAGTGTTTCGAAGCAATCGGTCTAGCTCAAGAGTTCGTTGACACTTATTTCACTGGTACAACTTCTCAACTGGGTGGAATCGGAATCGATGTAATCGCTCAGGAGATAGCTCAACGTCATTCGAATGCTTATCCTATAGAGCGTGCCATGAGACCGCATGAAGAACTTGAAGTTGGTGGTGAATACCAGTGGCGTCGCTCAGGACCACCACACTTGTTTAACCCGGAGACAGTATTTAAGCTCCAGCACGCCACGAGATCAAAGCGTTATGACATCTTCAAGGAATACACCGATCTGATTGACAATCAATCTGAGAAACTTATGACCTTGCGTGGTCTATTTCTTTTCAGAACTGGGACGCGAAAACCTGTCGCGCTAAGTGAGGTAGAACCAGCTAGCGAGATTGTTAAGCGTTTCAGCACTGGGGCGATGTCTTACGGTTCGATTTCACCAGAGGCTCACGAGGTTCTTGCCATAGCTATGAATCGCTTGGGTGCCAAATCCAATACCGGTGAGGGCGGCGAGGATATCGAAAGATTACTTGACCCACATCGTAGAAGCGCCATAAAACAGGTGGCCAGTGGCCGATTCGGCGTTACCAGTATGTACCTAACTCACGCCGATGACATTCAAATCAAGATGGCTCAGGGTGCTAAACCTGGCGAAGGTGGTCAACTTCCTCCCAATAAGGTTTACCCATGGATTGCTAAGGTAAGACACTCAACCCCAGGTGTCGGTCTTATTTCTCCGCCACCACATCACGATATCTATTCCATCGAAGATCTAAAGCAACTAATTTTTGACCTGAAGCGAGCTAACGCCAAGGCTAGAGTTCAAGTAAAGCTGGTAAGCCAGGTTGGGATCGGTACGGTTGCTTCTGGAGTAGCCAAGGCTAAAGCCGATGTGATTCTCGTATCAGGGCACGATGGTGGAACAGGTGCATCGCCATTATCATCGCTCAAACATGCGGGGACACCTTGGGAACTTGGACTTGCTGAGGCACAACAGACACTTCGAATCAACGGACTAAGAGATCGTGTCACGCTTCAGGTTGATGGCCAACTAAAAACTGGTAGAGATGTAGTTATAGCTGCACTACTTGGAGCTGAGGAGTTCGGCTTCGCTACTGCACCGCTGGTTGTTTCTGGATGCGTAATGATGCGAGTCTGTCATCTTGACACCTGCCCAGTAGGTGTTGCCACACAAAATCCTGAGCTTCGATCCAGATTTACTGGCAAGGCAGAGTTCGTCGAAAACTTCTTCATGTTCCTTGCCGAGCAAGTTCGTGAATACCTAGCCGAACTTGGTTTCAGGTCATTAGATGAAGCCATTGGGCACAGCGAACTGCTCGATGCGAACAGAGCAATAAGCCACTGGAAAGCCGATGGCTTGGACTTAACGCCGATACTAGCGATACCTGAAGAGTCTGGGCCATTGCGTCGCTTCACTTTCCAAGAGCACCAATTGGATTCGCACTTTGACAACCGCATACTAGACCTTGTTGCTAAGGCCCGTGAAGATGCTCAACCAGTTACTGTCCGGGAAGAAATAACTAACGTTGAGCAAGCAGTAGGAACATTACTAGGTAACGAAGTAACCAAGCGCTACGGGGCAGATGGTCTACCGGAAGCAACCATAACCTTGGACCTAGCAGGCTCAGCAGGGCAATCTTTAGGTGCTTTCATTCCTAGGGGAATCAAAATCTTGCTAGCGGGGGATTCAAATGATTACGTGGGCAAGGGTCTTTCCGGTGGCACTATTGTTCTTCGACCAGCCACATCTTCCGTCTTCCCAGCCGAGGCAAACGTGATTGCTGGCAATGTCATTGGTTACGGAGCAACATCTGGCGAGCTTTTCTTGCGTGGAACCGTTGGTGAGCGTTTTCTAGTGCGCAACTCAGGGGCTTTAGCCGTTGTAGAGGGTGTAGGTGATCACGCTCTTGAATACATGACTGGTGGAGTAGCCGTAATTCTTGGTAAAACTGGTCGCAATTTAGCCGCTGGTATGTCTGGTGGGGTCGCATACATCTACCACCTAAGAGCGGACCTAGTTAACCAACAGGCATTGCTAGATGGGGATATTGACCTACTACCCTTAGCCACTGATGACGAGCAGCATCTTCTTAGCGTCCTAACAAGACATGTGCAAGAAACTGACTCTGCCGTTGGAAAACGCATATTGGATGAGTACGAAAAAGAAGTGGCTAACTTCACTAAGGTGCTACCTCGCGATTACGCAAATGTGTTAAGGATTCAGTCTGACGCGAACACTAATGGGGTTCCAACTGATTCGCCTGAAGTCTGGGCAAAAATATTGGAGGTGAGCGCTCGTGGGTGATCCAAGGGGATTTCTAAAGATAACAGAACGCGCAAAACCTAATGCACGTGAAATCAAAGTTCGCATCAAAGACTGGAATGAGGTTTACGCTGCACAAGATCCCGCGACTGTAAAAAACCAAGCATCTAGGTGCATGGACTGTGGCATCGCATTCTGTCACCAAGGTTGCCCGCTGGGAAACTTGATACCTGAGTGGAATGATCAAGTTTGGCGTGATAACGGGAAAGAAGCGATTGAACGACTGCATGCGACGAATAATTTTCCTGAATTCACTGGCAAATTATGTCCAGCTCCCTGCGAGAGCTCATGTGTGCTTGGAATAAATCAGCCTGCAGTAACTATCAAACAGATAGAACTGTCTATCATCGAGC
>JBJTHM010000116.1:0-8149 GCA_046094465.1 Rhodoluna sp.
TAAGTAGCGTGAAATTAGTCGCCCGCGGATCAAAGGCTAAGGGAGCATCGAGGAGAGTGTTCCAAATCAGCCAGATTACACAGAAAACAGTTAGCCCAATTAGGAAGCCACCGGTCCCTAGAGCTCTGGCGAAAGCCTCTGATGCTCTACCAAAACGTTCACGGTCTATTTTTGGAACTATCGACTTACGCTTAGCCAGCATAGGAGTATCTAGTCCTTGGCGCTTGTCAGCCATTAGATACCTCCTTCGTCTTCCGTTCTCCAGTCATCGGGCAATAAGTGATCCAAAACGTCGTCAACGGTCACAACACCAATAAGGTGATTTTCTTTGTCAACCACCGGTAAGGCAACCAGATTGTAGTTCGCCAGTGTTCGGTGAATTTTTGAAATGTGAGTGTGTGGGCTAACCGGCTCTACGTCCGTGTCCAGAATCGTTCCTAGTCTCTCATGAGGAGGGTATCTGAGCAACCTTTGAAAATGAACCATACCTAGATAACGGCCGGTCGGAGTTTCATGTGGAGGCAGAGTGACGAAAACTGAAGCGGCAAGAGCTGGTGCAACCTGCTTTTTTCTGATTAGTGCCATTGCTTCAGCAACCGACGCATCTGCTGAACAAATAACTGGTTCGGTAGTCATTAGCCCACCGGCGGTTAGTTCATCAAACTGCATCAGCCTTCGAAGATCTTCAGCTTCCTCTTCGTCCATCAGTTCAAGAATTGCTTCTTTACGATCCTCAGGAAGATTTTGCATGAGGTCGGCCGCGTCATCCGGTTGCATAAGATCTAAAACTTCTGCGGCGCGCTCGTCATCCAGGTCTTGGACGATTTCTATTTGCTCTTCCTCTGGCAACTCTTCCAAGACATCAGCGAGCCTTTCATCGTCTAATTCCTCGGCCACCTCAATCATGCGTTCCTCAGGAAGATCCATAAGTGCGCTAGCAAGGTCGGCTGGCAGCATGTCCGAGTAGGTGGCAATCAACTGCTCTGCTGACTGTGCTTCTGCTGAGTCGCTTTCTTCGGTCACCTTATCCCAGGGCACAAAAAGTGTTTGACCTTTACTAAACGGAGAGGCTGAAGTTTTGGGTCTGCGAACAAAAAGATCGCTGACCAACCAGTCTTTACGCTCATTCTGTTCAATCGCAAGGTCTTCAATTGTTGCTGTTCCAGAGCCATCTCGGAAGTTCACTTTTCTACCGAGCATTTCAGCTATCACCCTGATTTCTTGCCCGCGCTGGGTGAATCGTCGAAGATCCACTAGCCCATTGGTAATCACCTGGCCTGGAACAATTGAGGTCACTCTGGCAATCGGAACAAAAACCCTACGTCGACCAGTGATTTCGATAATCATTCCAGTAGTTTTTAGGGTTCCATGACTTTGATAGGCAACAAGAACATCGATGACCTTACCTACACGGTCACCAACAGGGTCAAAAACACCACAGCCAGCTAATCTGGCAACGAAAACTCTTGTCGCACTCACAGGTTAACCTTAGACGAGCCAAGCCAACTCTGGCAGACTAGAAACATGGCAAAAAGAAATCCCCTTAGACCAGTTGGTGTTGCAAACGCTTTACCAGACGGCACCTCAGTAGCAGACTTCACAAATTACGCTGATGCTGTAAAGTATGTCGAAAGAATAATCAGAGGTGATTTTCCAGCAAGCGCTATCAGTATTGTTGGCACGAATCTCTCGACAGTTGAACGAGTTCGAGGAAAAGTAAACTACGCACGAATCGCACTCAGTGGCGCTGTGACGGGTATTTGGGTTGGCCTGATCTTCTTTTTAGTTTTTGGAAGTAGTGCTGATCAGGCAACCGCTCAGCTCAATCTTGGTTCAGCAATATTGATTGGTGCTGGAATTGGTATGTTGCTTCAAGTCATCAGGTTCAGCCTCGCCCGAAACAAGCGCGGTTTTTCTAGCGGCTCACTGGTGATTGCGGCAAAGTATGAAGTCGTTGTTCCATCCGATTTGAGCTCAGAAGCACAGCTTGCCTATAACAAAGGAGCGGAGCAGGAAAACTAACCCTGCAACTTTTTCATCCAAGCCTCAATCTCTTCTGGCTTTCTTGGTAGCTTCCCAGTCATGTTCTTCACACCGTTCTTGGTAACCAGGACATCATCTTCGATTCGAACACCAATTCCGCGGAATTCCTTTGGAACCATTAGGTCATCTTTGTGGAAGTAGAGTCCTGGCTCGATTGTGAAAATCATGCCTTCTTTGAGTTCATGATCGTGATACATTTCACGTCTCGCTTGAGCGCAGTCATGAACATCAAGACCCAGGTGGTGACCCGTGCCGTGAATCATCCAGCGGCGATGCCACTGATTTTCAGGCTTTAGCGACTCTTCATAGCCACCTTTATAGAAACCCCATTCGGCTGTTTTTCGAGCGATTACTCTCATGGCCGCCTTGTGCATCTCAGAGTAGGTGACGCCTGGTTTGGCAATATCGAATACAGCATCGGCTGCTTCGAGCACTGCAAGGTAAATTTCTTCTTGGATTTTGCTGAATTTTCCGTTGATTGGAATAGTTCTTGTGACATCAGCTGTATAGAGTGAGTCAACCTCAACACCGGCATCCAAGAGCAGAAGTTCTCCTGGAACAACCGGCCCATCGTTGATGATCCAGTGCAGTGTGCAGGCATGGTGTCCTGCGGCCGCGATTGTTTCATAGCCCAGATCATTACCTTCTGCTCTAGCCTGAGAGAAGAATGCGCCTTCAACAATTCTTTCGCCACGGGGGTGCTTGCTTGCCGATTTGAGGTTTTTGACTACAGATTCAAATCCTTTGATTGAAGCATCAACTGCTTTTTGCATCTCTTCGATTTCGTATGAATCTTTGATCAGCCTTAGTTCTGAAACGAACTCAACCAGCTTGGTGCTTTTTTCTAGTGTTAGCACAAGCTTCTTATCGTGCTTGGCAAGATCAGTTTCAAAAGTCTTTAGAGATTTAGTTTTGATGCCTAACAGTGCTTCAACGTGCTTGAGTCCTGGCCTTGTGCCAACCCAGAACTCACCAATTTGAGAATTTGCAAAGAATTCATCAGTATTCTTACCAGCTGTCTCACGGAAGTAGAGAGTTGATTTCGCACTTGTTCCTCGCGCGTCAATAACTAGAACTGAGTCTGGAACTGTTTGAGACCCCCAACCGGTAAGGTGCGCAAAAGCCGAGTGAGCCCTGAAACGATAATAGGTGTCGTTTGATCTGACCTTGTCTGCACCTGCGTGGATCACGACAATCTTTCCTTTGAAGGCTTTAGCAACCGCATCTCTGCGCTTTTTGGCAAATGGGGCAACCTTATGTTGTTTTGGTAACACAGTTTTATCCTGTGCCCAGTTGCTTCCGATGTATTTTACGAATTTGTTTCCAGTTGGTCTCTGGCTTCTAGCGGCATTTCTTGCGGCTAGCTTTTCTAATGCGTCTTTGCTCATGTGTTTATTCTGCCAGTTTTCTGCCAATAGGCTTGCAGAGGAGAACTAATGAAAATTGACCTGCACATCCATTCCAAGAACTCGGACGGTGATGACACTGTTGGGGAATTGGTGCCAAAAATATCCGAAGCAGGCATCTCTGTCTTTTCCCTTACCGACCACGATCGAACTGATGGCTGGGCACAAGCCGCAGATCTGGCAAATGAACTCGGACTTAGTTTTATTCCTGGTGTTGAGATCACAACGAAGGGCTATTTTCCTGGTGTTAAGCCGATAGGTATTCATCTTTTGGCTTATCTGGTGAATCCCGAACATCTAGGCTTGTCAACTTTCTTGAAACAGAATCGCGAGGCTCGGGATCTAAGAATAAGAAAGTTTATTGAGAATCTAGCAGAGACCTACACCGGTCTAAGTTACGATCTGGTCGTATCAGTCGCTCAAGAGGACTCCACACTGGGTCGTCCGGACCTGGCAAATGCTCTAGTTCATTTAGGCGAGTTTGATTCAGCTCCTCAGGTTTGGGAAAGCGGAATCCTGTCCAAAGGCGGGCCCTACTATGTCAGCACCAAGGTGCCCGACGTCAAAGATGTGATTACCGCGGTGCGTGAAGCCGGGGGAGTGCCTGTGATAGCGCATCCTTTGGCTAGGGATGAAAACGGTGAAGACGACACGCCACAGGAGTTCAATATCGATCACTTTGAAGAATTAGTTGAGGCAGGTTTGCTCGGCTTAGAGACCAATCATATTGAGGTAACTCCCGAACGAAAACTCGTCTTTGATGCTTTTGCGAAAAAACACAATTTAGTCACTACTGGTTCGAGCGATTACCACGGGCTGAAGATCAAGCCAGAAAATTGTCTAGGAAAAAGAACTACCGACGTTAGTGCGCTAAAGCGCATTCTTGCATTAGGAACAGGGGTTAAGGCAACCCTCAATCATTCATTCTGATTGCTTGTAGTTCCGGATTCGCTTTCTTGGTTTCCTATCCTTAGGAACTTCAGCTCTAGGTTTTGTTTGAGCGGGCTTCTCTTTTTTCACCGGGGGTTTAGAAGAAACTCTTCCTCTAGTGCCCTCAGGGATATTCAAATCTGCGAATAGGTGAGCCGATGACGAGTAGGTCTCTAAAGGTTCTGGGACCCCGAGCTCTAATGCGGCGTTGATGTGTGACCAGCGAGTCAGATCTTCCCAGTCCACAAAGGTAACGGCGCTTCCTGTTCGTCCAGCACGACCGGTTCTTCCAATTCGGTGCAGGTATGCTTTCTCGTCCTCCGGCACCGTGTAGTTAATGACGTGGGTGACATCGTCAACATCGATTCCTCGTGCAGCAACTTCAGTGGCAACCAAGATTTCTTTCTTGCCAGCCCTAAAGTTACTCAGCGAACGCTCTCTGGCTTCCTGCGACATGTCCCCGTGGAGAGCTGTTGCCTTAAAGCCACGTTCAATTAGTGACTCACAGAGATTTCCAGCTTGCCGTTTGGTTTTCGTAAAGATTACGGTTTTCCCTCGAGATTCAGCTTGAAGGATTCTTGCTACAACTTCATCTTTATCTAAAGCGTGAGCTCGGTAGATGAACTGCTTTATATCAGCTTTGGTATGACCTTCATCAGGATCGTTTACCCGGATGTGAACTGGTTTGTTCTGATACTTTCTTGCGAGAGTGACAATCTCACCTGGCATGGTCGCTGAGAACAACATGGTCTGACGATTCGGTGGTGTGAAAGAAAACAGCCTTTCAACGTCAGGTAAGAATCCGAGGTCGAGCATCTTGTCTGCTTCATCGAGGACCATGAACTCAATTTTGGTCAGGTCTAATTTTCTCTGATTACTTAGATCAATTAGTCGGCCAGGCGTTCCAACAATCAGTTGAGCACCTTCTTCGATTTGTGCAATTTGCCCCTCATAGGCTTTACCACCGTAAATCACAGCAATTTGAACTGCCCTATTACTGGCAGCCAATGTTAGATCCTCAGCTACCTGAATGGCTAATTCTCGAGTAGGAACAACAACTAGTGCCCTGGCTCCTGCTTTTGGGCTAACTCCTAGCCGTTCAAGAATTGGTAGCCCAAATCCAAGTGTTTTACCCGTGCCAGTTTTAGCCTGACCGATAAGGTCTTGGCCTGTCATAGCAACCGGAATGGCCTGCTCCTGAATAGGGAAGGGGCTGGTTATTCCTTTGGTTGCTAGAGCTTCAACTATGTCTTGGGATATGCCCAAATCACTAAAATTCAAGGATTTCTCTAACTCTTCTACTTAGCCCAAGTCTAAGGGGGTTAAGATTGTTCGGTGTTCGAATGGCTAAAGCGTTTTCGCAGGGTTGCTAAGCAGCTCACTGTTGCCTCACGAGCTGATGAGAAAACTTCCAGAAATACCAAGGCTATAAACCTAAAGCCGTATACGCCTGAGCCAAAAGCGTTCCTCGGACAGCTCGCATACATTCAGTTAGCCAATTTTGAAATCCTAACCGCGGTCATGAAGTATTCTCCTAACACGCAATTCAAAGCTGAACTGGGTGAAGCGGCAGCGAGAAGTTTTGATAAATACAGGCAGCTGTCTAAGAAGTTGGTCGAGCTAGGTGCGGATCCTGCAGAGCAGATGAATCCCTTCCGTGAAAGAATTTCGATCTTTCATTCCAACACCACGGGTCTTGATTGGTATGAAGTGATTATGAAGGTTTATCTAACTTCTGGATTACTAGATGATTTCTACTCACGTCTAGCCTCCGGTCTTTCAGATGAATTGCAGCAGGAAGTTGAAAGAGCCCTAAGAGATAAAGCTTTTGAAAAATTCGCCAAGCGAGTTCTCTCGGAAGCGGTTGAATCCGATTCGGTTTTGGCCTCACGTTTAGCGCTTTGGGGTAGAAGATTGATGGGAGATGTCCTTCTTGAACTGAGAGCTGCTTTCGATAACCGTAAGTTAGCTCATGTTCCTAAGACTAGAAAGCTATCTGTTGAAGAAGAGCAGCGAGTGAACCTTGAGGCTTATTCAAAGATTGAACCACTTATATCTGAACTGACTGGTGTCCACTCAGCAAGAATGGAAGCACTGGGGCTAGCGGCTTAGAGGCCGGCCTTAATTCTTTTTGCTCTAATAAATCTCACGCCAAGAATCATTACCGCTGGCATACCAAGCATGGTGATGGTCCAGATCCAGTAGTCGGTGTATTTGAAACCTAACCAGGTCAGTAAAGTCCACGATACAAATCCGTAAACAAGAGCCAAAGCAGGAGCGATTAGAACACCAAAGTGCTCGCGACCTGAAAGTAGGTAAGGGGCCATCAGGCCAAGAAGGGCTCCATAAACGAGAATAAAAATGATTTCCATTATGCGATGAATCCAACTCTTCGGGCTTGGTCGGCACCGATCTCAACGTAGGCCAATGAAGCAACCGGAACTATAAATAGCCGACCCTTGTCATCACTCAGGCTCAATTGCTTGGTGTCTGAGTTGATGGCATCAATCACAGCTTTTTCGAGTTCGTTCGATTTCAAGTTTGACTCGAATGCCAACTCTCTGGCTGTGTCTTTGAGGCCGATTCTAACTTCCATGTCGCTTCCTTGTAATTGTTAAATCCAAGATTACGACACCTTGGCAAAAGAAGTAAATTAAGCCTTTGGCTCTTCTGGGTCGATTTCTTCCTCGACGATTTCAAGCTGCTCAGTCACGATGGTAATTGGACCGGTAAAGCTAGCGGCTTGTGAAATAGGCGTCACTACTTCAGTTGCCCCATTCACTAATTCACTGGGGTTTAGAGATGGAAGCTGGCCTTCCAACAGATGCGTGTGCAGGTTATCCAGGTAGCCTTGGGCCTCGGCTATACCCGCTTCATCTTCGGATTCCACAGCCTGAAGTAGATAACCTGCCAAGGAGAGCTCGACATACAAATTCGCTCGCTGACGGATGTTTCTGTCTGTCCTAATAGACCCTTCATAACTCAGAACAATCGCCTCCGCTATCTCTGGCGAACATTCTCCAAAGAAGGCTGCAAGATCAACCGCTGGGTCATCTATCGAAAGATTGGTCCAGTTATTGATACCGACGATTTCATCACCTTCGGTGAGGATATATTCGCTGTCTAGTGCTCCATGAACTACACATGGTTGATAGCGAAAAAGATTCAGGTCTAATAAAGCGTTCTGCCAGCGCTCCAGCAAATCGGGATGAATTCTTCCGGTTTCCATGGCGCGGTCGAACTCGGCAACGCGCTCCCGGACCCTAAGTGCAGGATCGGATTCAGGTAATCCGGCATCGGCAATCAAATTTGCCGGTATCGAGTGAATCTGTGCCAGGGTTTGACCCAGCTTAGAAGTAATCGGATCTTCAGCCTTAAGTCTTCTTGCATCTAGTTGGTTTCCAGAAACATAGTCAAAGGCGTAGGCTTTGTAGACGGCTTTCGGTGAAGTCTCTCCGAGAAGTGCGGGAACTCGAAAAGGCATATTTATTTTTCCAAGCACCCTCAGGGCTCTGACTTCTAAACCCAATTTGGTTAGGGCTAGTGCGGATTTAGGAGATTTCAGCAAAATCTGCTGGCCCTGGTCGGTCGTTAGGACCTGGGTGACAATCTCTTCACCCGGTTGGGTCAGGTCTTGAACCTGGCTGAAGCGAAGACCTGGCAGCGCGTCGGCGGCTAACGCCGCTAAAATCAAGGAAGGTTTGCCCATGCAATTCAGGTTAGACAACAACAGATAAAAGACCCGTTTTCGCCACGCATTACCCTGTAAT
>JBJTHM010000117.1:0-2966 GCA_046094465.1 Rhodoluna sp.
TTTCGATATAGAGAAGAGCTGCAGTGAAGGTAACCAGCGAGGTTGATCCATAGTGAGCAGCAAAAGCTCCACGGTCATCAACCGAGAGGGCTTTCACCCAGCTGAGGGTGTAAAAAGCGATTACTGGGATGATCATTCCCAGAACCAGTGTGGTGGCAGCTGCCGGAAGGAATTCTTGGAATGAAACTTCCTTTAGGGCATGGCCTCCTTTGAGACCGATTCCTAAAAGCAGGTAAACAGAGATGAACTGGTAAACCGGCTCTGGGATGCGGATATCGCTTTTGAGCCTGGCGGCGATAAAACCCAGCAGGAAGCACAGGGCAACTACTGAACTAAGGTTTGTGATTGCTAGCGAGAGGTCAAACGTCATATGTCTAACAATACCAGAAATTCTTTTCCTGTATTAGATTTCTGGTATTATTTTGTTATGTCTGAAGCAAGATCTAAATGGACCTTCCTGTCTAACCACGGGCATGTGCTGGTATTTCTAAATAGCAACCCTGATGCCAGGGTGAAAGAGATTGCACTTGAAATAGGTATAACCGAGCGCAGCACTCAGACAATTCTTCATGAACTAGACACAGCTGGTTACATCATCAAAACTAAAGAAGGTCGCAGAAACCACTACCGAGTTGATCCGGCAGGTAAGTTCAGACATCCTAAAGAAAAAGACAAATCAATCGGAGCGCTGCTAGAAATCTTTGATCACTAGCAAGAAACTTGGATGACATGTCCGGTTGGATCTTTACCATCCAGAAAATGCACTCCATCGTGTTCGATTGATTCAGCAACAAAAGTGCAGCCGTGTTTTGAGGCTACCGCTCTTGCTTGTTCAAGGCTGGAAACTCGAAAAACAGGCTTGATTGGATTCTCTTCACCAACTGAAATCTGTCCGGCATATTCCTCTGGTGCAAGATGAAGGAGAACTTCATTCTCAGAGCCAGATACGCTCGCGAATCCATCGGTCAGGTAATAATCTGAAGCCTCGAACAAATCTTTGTAGTAATCGGCTGACTTCACTAAGTCAGCTACCCAAAGAACAATTGTTGTCATGGTTGCTTTCCATTCTTAAAATAATCGAGCCGGCTGCCATTTTTCACAGCCAGCTCGATTAGCGGATCTTTTAGCTTCTTCTGCTCTTCAGCATCAACGCTCCGCCAACTGCCACAAATAGCAAAGCAATTGCCAAGGTTGTAGTGCTGTCAACACCAGTGTCCGCAAGGGTTTCGGTCGGGGTTGGCTCTTCAGTCGGAGTTGGGTCTGGAACATCAGCAGTAGCCACATCTAGACCGACTAGATTAATTCCTGGCTGGCCACCTGGGGTACCAGAAGGAGCTGCAGCGATGTTAACTCGCTCAACTTCGGAAGGAAAGTTTAATTCGATGGCTCCACTGGCGTCAGAACCGTTGGCTGATTGGATGATGCCATTTACAAGAAGGTTTGCCGCAGATTGACCACTTACGATCGCTCCGTTGTGAGCAGTGACAATACCTTCCTGAGTGAAATCAACAGTTCCAAGATTTGTCGCCACCTCTAGCTCATCACCTAAACCTAGGTAAGCGTAGTAGACAATAACCTTTTTGACTGGAATAGAGAATCTAAACTGCACAAAGCTGCCGTTCTCTGTTCCATCAGTCTTATAAACCGCGTGGTCGTGGAAAGTAGGACCGTACCAGAATGAGTCATTATCGTCGGCAATCGTTACTTCGTTTCCGTTCGAGAGAGTTTGAGAAGTTCCGTTTACATTCACTGACTCATAGGTGGCTGCTGCGATTGAGGAGCTCGCGCTAAGACCGATACCGAGCACAAAGGCTAATACCCCAGCGCTAAATTTTAGTGTTGATTTTGTCATTTTCTAGTCTCGTTCATTTACCTAACAACTGGGATTAAGCCTAACTATTGGAGTCTGTGATATCTAGCATTCAACAACATTTACAGCTAAACCACCTAAAGACGTTTCTTTGTATTTACTAGACATGTCTATACCGGTTTGCCGCATTGTTTCAATTACGGTGTCGAGTGAGATCTTGTGGCTACCGTCTCCAAGAAGAGCTAACCTAACTGCGCTAACAGCTGTTCCTGATGCGATTGCGTTTCTTTCGATGCAAGGCATCTGAACAAAGCCACCCACTGGATCACAGGTCAGTCCTAGATTGTGCTCCATTGCTATCTCAGCAGCATTTTCAATTTGTTTGTTAGTGCCACCTAACAGGGCTGCTAGACCTGCTGCTGCCATAGAACAAGCTGAACCGACTTCTCCCTGACAGCCTGCTTCCGCGCCAGAGATAGATGCATTCCTCTTATAGAGTGAACCTATTGCGCCGGCAACCAAAAGATAGTCTTTAGCGATTTTCTCGCTGTCAACATTCTTGAATTTCATTGCATAGTAGCCAACTGCAGGAATGATTCCGGCGGCACCGTTTGTTGGCGCTGTCACAACTCTCATGCCCGCCGCGTTTTGCTCATTGACTGCAATCGCATAAGCCTGAAGCCATTCGTTAGACACTTCATTTGAATCAAACTTTGTGAGGCGTTCGGCCATGTCTGCTGCTCTTCGAGTAACTTGCAGATGTCCAGGCAGAACACCTTTTTCTCGCAAGCCTTGTTCAATGCAGGCTTTCATCGCCTTCCAGATTGCATCGAGTCTGCGAGTTAGTTCTTCCTCGCCGTAAACATAAACTTCGTTATGCCAAGCAAGTTCCGCAATCGAGACTCCTTCGCGATCGCAAATATCCAGAAGTTCATCTGCATTTGAAAACTCAAATGGAGGGCGAACTCTCTCAGGTTTTGGTAGCGCATGGTCTGCCTCAACAAAACCTCCACCTACGGAGTAATAGGTTTGCTCAAGTACAGTGTTTTCAGCTGCGTCCAGCGCTTTGAACTTCATGGCATTGGAGTGCTTTGCCAACCTGATGAGTGGTTGGAAACTAAAGTCACTCTCACTAAATGAAATCGATTTTGTTAAT
>JBJTHM010000118.1:0-4979 GCA_046094465.1 Rhodoluna sp.
CTAGTGGTTGTGAGTAATCTTCGCCTAGCCTTAGCCCAAACCAACCCAACTGTGGGTGACCTAAGTGGCAATCTGGGGCAAATTATCGCTCAGATAAAACTCGCCGTTCAGTCAGAGGCCGATCTGATTTGCTTTGGTGAAATGGCTCTAACCGGCTACCCAATTGAAGATCTCGCCAGCAGAGTCTCCTTCCTCAGCGAAACGGAGCACGTGCTGGATGATTTGAGGAAGGAGCTGGAACAAGATACTTACGGCAAAATTACTGTGGTCATTGGTCATCCAATGCTAGCTCCCGAAGGGCTAAGAACCGGTTGGGCAATTGCTCAAAATCGAGCCACAGTTATAAGAGGAGGCGAGATTATTGGAAGTTACTCAAAACACCATCTGCCGAACTACTCGGTTTTCGATGAATATCGAATCTTTGTCCCTGGAAATGATCTACTAACTTTTGCAGTTAACAATTTTAGAATTTCTACAGTCATCTGTGAGGACATCTTGCAATCAGGTGGACCAGTTGCGCAACTAAACCAGGCAAAGACTGACTTGTGTCTAATACTCAATGGTTCGCCCTTCGAAATAGATAAAGATGACCGACGTTTGTCTCTCGTATCCGCTCTAGCTACAAAGCATGACTGTGCTGCTGCATACGTGAACCTAGTCGGTGGTCAAGACGACCTAGTCTTTGACGGCGACAGCATCGTAGTTAATAACTCAGGAAAACTTGTTGCGCGTATGAAGCAGTTCAAAGAGGACCTGATGATACTTGATTTCACATCAAAAGACAGTGTCAGAGTTGTCGGAGAGCACTTCATCTCCAAACCAAACGATAATTGGCAAGCATGGAATGCCTTGGTGCTCGGGCTCCGCGACTATGTCGCAAAGAATGGTTTCAAATCCGTGGTGCTTGGACTCAGTGGTGGAATTGACTCAGCGGTCTGTGCCACAATCGCCGCGGACGCAATTGGAGCTAAAAACGTGTTTGGAGTGTCCATGCCCAGCAGATACTCATCAACAGGCTCTAAAGATGATGCTTCTGAACTTGCCTCTCGAAGAGGTATCAATTACCAAGTTCAGCCAATCGAGGATTTGGTTCTACCGTTTGAGAATCAGCTTGAACTATCTGGGTTAGCTGCAGAGAACCTCCAAGCTCGAGTTCGTGGAGTGATTCTAATGGGCTTGAGCAACATGCACGGAATGCTGACCCTCACCACCGGCAATAAGACAGAACTAGCTGTTGGTTACTCAACTATTTACGGGGACACTGTTGGTGGGTATGCGCCTCTAAAAGACGTTGAGAAAACTCTTGTTTGGGAATTAGCCAGATGGCGAAATGAATACGCACGAACTAGAGGTGAGATCGAACCAATCCCAGTGAGCTCGATTGAAAAACCTCCTTCGGCTGAACTTCGTCCGGATCAACTGGACCAGGACAGCCTTCCGCCTTACGACATACTTGACCAAGTGCTAGAACTTTACGTTAATCTCAGAAGATCTATCCCAGAAATTGTTAGCCTCGGGTTCGATAAGTCCATGGTCGAAAGAATCATCCAGTTAGTTGATCGGGCTGAATGGAAGAGAAGGCAGGGAGCTATCGGCCCTAAGATTACTGGCATGGCTTTTGGAAGAGATCGACGATTACCAATCACCAATAGGTTTAGTGGGTAACTAGATGAACGATTTTTCGCCAAAGGTAATCAGGACCTCAACACTGACTCAGTTCAAAAAAGAAGGACAACGTTTCTCTTGCCTTACTTCCTATGACTTTTTGACCGCAGGCATTTTCGATGAGGCGGGAATTGAGGTAATCCTAGTTGGGGATTCAGCGGCTGATAATGCACTCGGCTACGACACAACTTTGCCAATTACTGTTCAAGAAATGATACCGTTCGGTCGTGCTGTTGCTCGTGCTTGCAAGAGAGCGCTGGTTGTAGTCGACATGCCCTTTGGAAGTTACGAAGAAACACCAGAGAAGGCGCTTAAAAATGCAATTGAGATCATGAAGGCCACTGGAGCTAGTGCTGTGAAACTTGAAGGCGGGGTAAGAAGCCAAACTCAAATTCGAGCTCTAACCTCGGCTGGCATTCCAGTGATGGGACACATTGGTTTCACCCCTCAGAGCATCCACAACTTTGGCGGTGCTAAGGTCCAAGGACGCGGTGATGGCGCTCGCCAACTAATTGACGATGCTCGAGCAGTTCAGGAAGCAGGCGCATTTGCGATTGTATTTGAACTCGTCCCAAAAGATTTAGCATCTGAACTCACCAAGATGCTAGAGATTCCAACTATAGGAATTGGTGCTGGTAATGGCACAGATGGTCAAATTTTAGTCTGGACCGATTTTGCCGGTTTGTATCCCGGTAAGCCACGAAAATTCGTGAAGCAGTATTTGAATCTACGCGAAGACCTGCTTCAGGCCGCTAAACAATATAGAGACGAAGTTAGCGATGGAGTCTTTCCATCCACCGAGCACTCTCACGACTGATCTTTTTCAGCATCATCAAGCTCCTTGTTGCGCTCCTTGATAATTTCATAAGCTCGTTCAGCCTGCTCCCTCGTTTCGAAGGGACCTATTCGGTAAAGTGCAAGAGTCCTTCGACCCTCCTCAACCTTGTTGGTTTTAGTGTTGAACCAAAACTTTCTCTCTTTAGGCAACCGAACTCCTCCTCACCATGTCGCGCTGATTACTTGCATAGTTGAATCTAAACTTATTGCATGCCTAGAAATCCTCAAACTGGACACTTAGTTCCCGGAAGGATTTCACCGCGACTTGAGGTTCCAAAACAGATTCCTAGACCTGAATATGTTGGCAAACCAACCCCGGCAAAATTTGTCGGCAGTAATGTGAAAACAGCTGATCAAATTGAGAAAATCAGAGCCGCTGGCAAACTTGCAGCTCAGGCAATCGAACTTGTTGGAAGTTGTGTCAAACCTGGTATAACCACGAACGAGTTGGATGAAATCGCGCATCAATTCATAGTCTCAAACGGAGCTTACCCCTCAACCCTTGGTTACCGGGGCTACCCCAAGTCAATCTGCAGTTCTATCAACGAAGTTATCTGCCACGGTATTCCTGATGACACAGTCATCCAGGAAGGCGACATTGTAAACATAGACATTACCTGCTACCTCGAAGGCTTCCACGGTGATAGTAACCAGACCTTTATGGTCGGAAGCGTCTCTGAAGATGTGAAACTGCTGGTGGAGAGGACAAGGGATGCTCTTGCTCGTGGAATTTCTGTGGTCGCTCCAGGTAGACAGGTAAACCTGATTGGCAGAACAATTGAGGCCTTCGCTAAGCGCTTCAACTATGGTGTCGTTAGGGACTTCACTGGACACGGCATTGGTGAATCCTTTCACAGCGGCTTAATCATCCCCCATTACGACTCTGCACCGTTGTATGACGATGTAATGGAAGTTGGTATGGTTTTCACAATAGAACCAATGTTGACTCTTGGAACTCACCAGTGGCAGATGTGGGATGACGGCTGGACAGTGGTAACCAAAGATAGATCTCTCACTGCTCAATTCGAACACACCATTGTGGTCACGGAAACTGGCGCAGACATATTAACCTTGGCTTAGGGATGATTAGATGAGTAAAAAGGCAATTGGAATAGACATCGGTGGCACCGGCATCAAAGGTGCTCTAGTTGATCTTAAACGCGGTCGGCTACTCTCCGAGCGTTTGAGATATGCAACACCTGAGGGAGGGAGCCCTAAAGACATTGCTGAAACGCTTAGGGATTTAATAAAAAAACTTCCCGGTGCAGAAGGCCTTCCGGTTGGTATCTGTTTTCCTGCAGTAGTAAGCCATGGCGTAACTCTCTCTGCGGCGAATGTTTCCAAGGAGTGGATAGGCCTGGACGCGGACAGGCTGTTCGAAAAAGAATTAAAGCGCACAGTACATGTCCTCAATGACGCTGATGCTGCTGGCCTAGCTGAGGCTAAATTTGGTGCCGCAAAGGGTAAACGCGGACTAATAATCATGGCCACTCTAGGTACTGGTATTGGAACTGCGTTGATCAATAATGGAAAACTTATTCCCAATTCGGAACTAGGGCACATTGAAATCGATGGAGTGGATTATGAGACTCAGGCTTCATTCTCCGCCAAAGAAAGACAGAACCTGAGTTTTCCAGATTGGGCTAAACGTCTGCAGAAGTATTTCTCGAGATTGGAAGCGTTATTCACTCCTGATTTGTTTATCGTCGGTGGTGGTGTTTCTAAGGAACATGAGCAGTTCCTACCGCTACTGAAACTCAAGACCCCGATAGTTCCTGCCGAGAATCGCAACAGTGCTGGAATTCTCGGCGCGGCGCACTGGGCTCGTAAAAACACAGTCGAATAAGTTGGCTGGGTCGGCCGATACGCCGGGTTCTGTTCCTTTCGGTGACGGTCATCTATCTAGCAACAGTGTTACCACTGTCATCAAGCGGTCTACCCGAGAACTTGAGCGAGCAGCTCTCAAGCGTTCTCTATCTGACCTTGCTCCAAGCGAGGTTTACCTAGCTACCTCAGTCACCTGAAGTACTGGTGGTCTCTTACACCACCGTTTCACCCTTACCACTTGCGTGGCGGTTTGCTCTCTGTTGCACTTTCTTGCGGCTCTCGCCGAGTGGGTGTTACCCACCACTTCGCTCTGTGGAGCCCGGACGTTCCTCGTCAGTTTTACCTGCCGCGACCGTCTAGCCGACCCTGCCAAGAACAAGACTAGCCGAACAGTCTTAGAGATGACCAGAGTAATTTACGAATGAAACCTCTGCAGCCTCTTCACCCCAGAATCTGAGTGCTGTTATGGAGCATGGCGCAACACTGGTCCTCCAATAGGCTGGCCAATGCGCTTGAAGAGCATTTTTCAGAAAACCCCTTATCGGCATTACGTGACTGACAACAATTACGGTTTCACCTTCGAACTGTGAAATGATTTTTGCTCTCACACTTTGAATTCGTGAGTCAAAATCTATTATTGATTCGCCATC
>JBJTHM010000119.1:0-18065 GCA_046094465.1 Rhodoluna sp.
GCATATCGTTGAGTCAGCATTGTAGTTTCTGCAATCGCTTCTTGCTCGGTAGCCTCGCCATCAAATTGAGCTAATGCTTGAGCGTAACCAATAGCTTGCCTTGCAGTTTTTGATTCGCGTAGCCCCTGTTCAACCAGACCAGATACCTCATTCACCAAACCTTTTTCCCACATAAGCTCTACTCGCTGTGCCAATCTTGCAACGAGATGGCTACGTTCAGAATTCAGACCAATTTGAAGATTGGCTTTGTATGATTCGAATTCATCTGGAAGCGAAGCTGCGAATGGCTCACCCGTTACAAGCACAATCTCGAGGGCGCGAACGATTCGACGTCCATTATTAGGTTCAATCCTGCTCGCCGCTAACTCATCCAGTGCTCGGAGCTTTTCGTGCATGGCTTGAGGGCCAATTTTTAGCAACTCAGCCTCTAACTCCGCCCTTACCTGCTCATCTCGACCAGGAAACTCAAAAGTGTTGATTAGTGATGCAACATAAAGCATGGAGCCGCCAACCACAATTGGCAGGATACCCCGTGCAAGAAGATCTGCTATTTTGGCTCGGGCAATCAGCTGATAGTTTGCTGCGGTGCTCTCCTGGGTGACCTCAAGCCAGTCGAGCAGATGATGCTCAATTCCTCGACGTTCAGGCCTACTCAATTTTGCAGTGCCAATATCCATTCCTTTGTAAAACTGCATGGAATCGGCATTGACAATTTCGGCCACTAAACCCTTTTTCCCCAAAAGTTCAACTAGGTCAAGAGCTAAAGAGCTCTTCCCCGTTCCCGTTGGTCCAACGATGGCCAGGAACTCTGGTCTTAAAGTCATAACCTAACTTTATTTCTTGACTGAAACGTCGAGACTAATCCCACGAGTAACTGTTTGCGAGGGAGCTGTGCCACAACTTGCAGCCTCCAGCAATTCAAAAGCATCCCCCGCTTTAGTCTTTTTTACTTCCGGATCTGAGCCTGGATCTGCAATTAAGAAATATGGCTTTGCGTCTGTTACTTCAACCCAGACCAAATCTCCTGGCCTTGGCTCAGGTGCATCAATCAACCAATCGATGTGCACCAAACGGTTATCCCGTGATCTACCGGTGAGTCTGTTGGTACGATCATCTTTTCTTCCTTCGGCATTGCCAATTAGAACTTCTATCCGCTTGCCAACCTGCTTTTGGTTTTCCTGCCAAGCGATTTGATTCACCAGTTCAAGAAGTCTTTCGTATCTTTCCTGAACGACACCCTTTGGTAGTTGATTTGGCAATTCAGCAGCTGGCGTGCCGGGTCTCTTTGAGTATTGGAAAGTGTATGCAATAGCGAATCTAGATTCCCTAACAACTCTTAGGGTCTCTTGAAAATCTTCTTCTGTCTCACCTGGGAAACCGACAATAATGTCAGTTGAAATAGCCGCATCAGGAATAAGATTTCTTACTCTTTCTAGAATTCCTAAGTACTTTTCACTGCGGTAACTTCGCTTCATGGCTTTAAGGATTTGGTCGCTACCAGACTGTAGCGGCATGTGCAATTGAGGCATGACATTCTTTGTCTCAGCCATCGCTTCAATCACATCGTCAGTAAAAGCGGCAGGGTGGGGGCTCGTGAACCTGACCCGCTCTAAACCATCAATTTCGCCGCAAGCTCGCAAAAGCTTGGCGAAAGCACCTCGGTCTCCGAATTCAACTCCGTAAGTATTCACATTCTGACCCAAAAGAGTAACCTCGATTACTCCCTGATCTACCAAAGCCTCGATCTCAGATAGGATTTCACCCGGTCTTCTGTCGCGTTCCTTACCTCTAAGGCTTGGCACAATACAAAAGGTGCAAGTGTTATTGCAACCAACACTGATGGAAACTAGGGCTGAGTAGGTTGAATCCCGTTTAGTCGGAAGATCACTTGGAAAAGTTTCCAACGCTTCCAAAATCTCAATTTGCGCCTCATGGTTTGCTTTGGCTCTTTCCAATAGCGCGGGCAGTGAACCAATGTTGTGCGTTCCGAAAACAACGTCAACCCAAGGCGCTTTGGCGAGAATAGTATCCTTGTCTTTTTGAGCCAGGCAGCCGCCAACTGCAATCTGAAAATCAGGATTAGCCTGTTTTCTTTCGACAAGTTGTCCGAGATTTCCATACAACTTATTGTCGGCATTTTCCCTGACTGCACAGGTGTTGAAAACTAATACGTCCGCTTCAGCGCCATCCGTGGCTGGAACATAACCAGCATTCTCGAGTAGGCCAGATAAACGCTCACTGTCGTGAACGTTCATTTGGCAGCCAAAGGTCTTAACCTCGTAACTTCGAACTTTTGTGATCATCACCACAATTTTAGTCTCGGAGTTGGCCTAGTTAGTAAGCTGTTGGCTTGCAAATCGAACAGCTTCCCAGATCACTTGAGATGAGTAACCCTTGCGACCTAGGTAACCTGCGAGACGGCGTTCGGCAACCGATTCTTCTAGTTTGCCCATCCGAGCTAATCGACTTACAGCTATCTGTTTAGCCGCTTCGAGTTCGTCCGCAGAATCTATTGACTCAAGCGCTAAATCGATGGCGTCTTTTGGAAATCCTTTTTCTCTCAGTTCCCTAGCTATTACAATTTTTGCCTTGGACTTTCTGGCAAAAAGGTAACTCGCAGCATCCTTAGCGGCTGCATAGTCATCAATCAAACCAACTTCCACGAACCGGGAAATAAGTAACTCAACGACATCTTGAGGATGGGATTTCTCCAATAGTTTTTTCCGCAGTTCACCAGAGGACTTTGCCCCTCGCTCCAGCATTCGCAGTAAATCAGCTCTAATCTCTTCTTCAATCTCATCTACCGCTCTGAGAGAGTACTTCGATTTCTCTCCATTAGCCTCGACTGATCCGAGGATTTCTTTCAGGTCCACGGTTAGTTGTTGACTGCCTTTAGATCCGTCTTCTCTTCTTCAGGAAGATCTGCAACTGCTCTAGGAACACCGATTCCTAATTTCGCCTTGATCTTCTTCTCAATTTCATCGGCAACGGGCGGATTGTCTAGAAGGTAGTTACGTGAGTTTTCCTTGCCCTGTCCAAGCTGCTCGCCCTCATAGGTGTACCAAGCGCCAGATTTCTTGACAATTTCAGTCTCTACACCGTAGTCAAGAAGGCTACCCTCACGGGATATACCCACACCGTAGATAATGTCGAATTCAGCTTGTTTGAAAGGAGCGGCCATCTTATTTTTGACAACCTTCACGCGAGTTCGGTTTCCAACTGCGTCTTGCCCGTCCTTTAGAGTTTCAATTCTCCTAACATCCAAGCGCACTGATGCGTAGAACTTGAGAGCTTTACCTCCCGCGGTAGTCTCTGGAGAGCCAAAAAAGACACCAATTTTCTCTCTCAATTGGTTGATGAAAATTGCTGTGGTCTTGGTGTTGTTTAGAACACCAGTTAACTTTCTGAGCGCTTGAGACATCAATCTAGCCTGGAGGCCGACGTGGGAATCTCCCATCTCCCCTTCGATTTCAGCTCTCGGAACTAAAGCGGCAACTGAGTCAATAACGATAATGTCGATAGAACCAGAACGAATTAATGTGTCTGCAATTTCAAGTGCCTGCTCACCGGTATCTGGCTGGCTGACCAGTAACGCATCAATGTCAACTCCGAGGGCTTTAGCGTACTCAGGATCAAGGGCATGCTCTGCGTCAATAAAGACTGCGGTGCCACCTGCCTTTTGACAGTTTGCTATTGCGTGCAGAGCAACGGTTGTCTTACCGGAAGACTCAGGTCCATAAATCTCTACAATTCGTCCCTTCGGAAGACCGCCTATGCCAAGAGCTGCGTCAAGTGCGATTGAACCTGTTGGAATAACTTCAACTGGAGCTCGCTCATCTGAGCCAAGGCGCATAACCGAGCCTTTACCGAATTGTTTGTCAATTTGTGCGAGCGCAGTGTCTAGCGCCTTATCGCGATCTGATGCTGATGGCATTTTCTTTCCTTTTCTGCCGTCGTAACGGCTGGTTTTATGCTGTCATGACACTACGAAGGAACATTGCTTTTCGGGCGGTGTCCGGCTGAATTGTTGATAACTACCCAACTTTTCAGCTGTTTACAACCTAGCAGACTTTCGAACAAAATTACGAATAAATATTCATTCGGCGTGTTTATTTTTCGGCTTTTTGTTCGCACCAAGCCAGCGCTCTTCGGGCACATTTTGGGCTTTACAAATAGCCAGCCAAACCTCTTTAGGATCCGATCCAGCTGCTAGGGCCTGAGCTCCAGTCTTGTCGTCCAATTCTGTGAGCGCTAAATCCCGCAACAATACAGCCGCATACTCCGAGCCGAACTCTTCCTCCATTAGTATCTGGAAATCACTGTGCCGCATACTTCGAAGATAGCCTGTGGGCTCGGAAAATGCCTTGTTATTTGTGGTTTTAACAAAAAAGAGCCCCTAGCAGAATGCTGGGGGCTCCTTAGTTAACCTCAGTTTGTTTTAGCGAGGTTTGTTGAGTCGTAATTAGTGACGAGTTCAGCTGGAACAGTGTCTGGGATGACAACGGTTTCGACCGATTCGAAGCGCTCGGCTACCAGGTGCATAATCTTAGATATTGGGACATCCAAAGCGTAGGCCACGGAAGCCAAAATCTCTGATGATGCCTCCTTTTGCCCGCGCTCAACCTCGCTCAGATAGCCGAGAGCAACTGATGCTCGAGAAGCCACCTGGCGAAGGGTGTAACCCTTCTGCTGGCGGAGGTCACGGAGCACGTCACCGATTTCTTGACGAACTAAAGCCATGTTGAGCCTCCTTTCAATCTGTAACAGCCAATTCTGGCAGTTACCGGAACTAGGTTTCCGTAAAGATAACTTACCTGTTTCAGGTGACTTTTGAAGCCTAGAATGCTGAAAGTTACCTTTGAGTTTTCTCTACTTTCCACACTTATTTTAACGTATTTAGGCTGCCAAGTATTCCCGTAAATACTCCAGAGCTTTGTCGGTAGCCTGCCGTCGAATAGCGTTTCGATCCCCTGTAAAACGCTCTTCCCAGACCTTATCGCCCCTTGCCCCAGAAATGCCGATGAAGACAAGCCCAACCGGCTTACCATCCTGCTCATCAGGGCCAGCCACACCGGTAGTGCTGATGCCAATGACCGTATCGGTTGGGAGCATCAGTTGTAAAGCCAGTCTTGATCTGACCCCCTCAGCCATCCTTAGGGCAACTTCAGGATCAACCGCCCCCTGCTTTGCCAAAAGCTCAGAGCTTACTCCTAAGGAAGCGGACTTTAGTCCAGTCTGGTACGCCACGATTGAACCAAGAATAACTTTTGATGCACCGGCAACAGAAACTAAATCACTACACAATTGGCCCCCAGTCAAAGACTCCGCAATAGCTAATTTAAATCCAGAATTTTCTAATGAACTTACAATCTCCTGCGTAATCATCTTGAATCCCGAATGTATTGAATGGCGGACCACCAGGTTAGAAAGACGGCTCCATAAATCAGACCATAGCCGATGTTGAACACTGGATTAAACCACCAAAGATCCAAAGGTGAAATCACCCAGCCTAATGCAATAGATTGCATTATTGTTTTTGACTTGCCTCCGGATGATGCAGGAATAACCTGATCTCGAATGACAATCAAACGATAGATTGTGATACCAATTTCTCGAATCAGGATTGCAATTGTCGCCCACCACGGCATGACATTTAGCATGGAAAGAATTACAAAGGCTCCACCTAGCAGAATTTTGTCGGCAATGGGGTCCAACAGTTTCCCAAGTTTGGTCACTTTGTTTTGCCTTCGAGCAATTGCCCCGTCGATGCCATCGGTCGCAGCAACCAAAATGAACCCAGCTAATAAGTACCAGCCGACGATCTGACCTGGCTCATAGTATTCAAGAAGTAGCCACAGATATATTGGGGCAATCGCGATTCTGGCAAGAGTGATTAGGTTCGCAAGGTTCACTTACTAAGCCTAACCTCTGCCAGTTAGCGACCAGGCATCTGGGTCATCATCACTGTCATTCTCTGATGCCCTCGGGATAAAGTCTTCGAAATCTCCGGCTGCCATTTCACCGGATGCTTGCACCTCTGATTTCATGCTTGTTTTTTCGCCTCTCAGTTGCGCTAGAACGCTGGCGAGATCTTCAGGCCTAACTAGGACTTCTCTGGCTTTTGATCCTTCGCTTGGGCCAACAACGTTTCTTGACTCAAGTAAATCCATGAGACGACCTGCCTTGGCAAAGCCGACTCGCAGTTTTCGCTGAAGCATCGAAGTCGAACCAAACTGAGACGAAACTATGAGCTCGGCGGCTTGCAACAAAACTTCTAAATCGTCACCGATGTCAGCATCGACGACTCTAGTTGTAGCAACTTCATTCACGTCACTGCGGTACTCGGGTTGCATTTGAATCTTTACGTGGGTAACCACCGCATGCAATTCAGCCTCGGCAATCCAAGCACCTTGAACGCGCATTGGCTTGTTTGTTCCCATTGGTGAGAAAAGCGCATCGCCCTGGCCGATAAGTTTTTCCGCACCAGGCTGATCCAAAATCACCCTCGAGTCAGTTAGTGATGAAACGGAGAATGCAATACGTGATGGAACATTTGCCTTGATCAAACCAGTAACAACATCAACCGAAGGTCTCTGCGTGGCAAGCACTAGGTGTATTCCGGCTGCTCTAGCCAACTGAGTTATTCGAACAATTGAGTCTTCCACTTCTCTGGGAGCAACAATCATTAGATCGGCTAACTCGTCTACCACTACCAACAGGTAAGGGTATGGTTGCAGTTTTCTTGTTGATCCTTCAGGCAACTTCAGCTCCCCAGCAACAAGCGCTCGATTGAAATCATCGACATGCTTGAAGCCAAATGACGCTAAGTCGTCATACCGAGCATCCATTTCCTTGACAACCCATTGCAGTGCCTCAGAAGCCTTTTTAGGGTTAGTAATAATCGGAGTAATGAGGTGAGGAACTCCCTCGTAGGCGGCCAACTCAACTCTCTTAGGGTCGATTAGAACCATCCTCACTTCTGCTGGCTTAGAACGCATTAGCACCGAGGCAATCATCGAGTTTATAAACGAGGACTTTCCAGCTCCAGTTGCACCAGCGACAAGCAGGTGCGGCATCTTTGCCAGATTCGCGACAACAAATCCTCCTTCAACATCTTTACCGATGCCGATAGTGAGCGGATGTTTACTCTGCTGCGCCACAGTTGAACGCAACACATCGCCTAGAGAAACTGTCTCTCTGTCAACATTTGGAATCTCAATGCCAATTGCAGATTTACCTGGAATGGGAGCTAGGATTCTGACTTCGTTTGAAGCAACAGCATACGAAATGTTTCCAGCTAGGCGAGTAACTGCCTCAACTTTGACTCCAGGCTTTACCTCTACCTCGTATCTTGTGACAGTCGGTCCACGAGAGAAACCGTTAACGGTAGCGTCGACGGCAAACTCTTTGAATACTGAATTCAAGGCATCTACGACCTGATCGTTGGCGGCTGTTTTACCTTTTGGCGGAGTTCCTGAAGAAAGTAATGATGCAGGGGGAAGCACGTAAGGTCTCTTTGGTTTAGCCACCTCAGCGGTCTGAAGAGACGGTTCAATAACTTCTTCTTCACTGACCAAGGCGATGGGTTCGGTTTCTAAGGTTTCGGAAATTACCTCAGTCACTTGAACTATTGGTTCAGTGGCCTCAGGGGCTGCACCAAAAATATCTTCTAAATTAGAGCCTTCTTCTGATACTGCAACAGGAGTTTCAAAAGCCTCTTTGTCCGAGGGTTTCGATCTTTTCCACCAAGGAGCTTTAGTGCCATCAAAAGCATCGGTTATTTCCTCATCCTCAACCTCGGACTGTTTTTTCTGCTCCGAGTGTGGGAATAATTTTAGATAGAGATCCTTCAATCTCGGCAAGACTTTATTCGGTGCAGTCTTTGTGATGACTAGGAATGAACCTAGCCCTAGAATTCCCAGAACTGCTCCTGCTCCCCAGACAGTAATCGTGTTTATAAACAAAACAGAAATCAGCCAACCAAAAAGTCCGCCAGCCTCAGCCAAGGCTTCTACCCCTGCAGATGGCTGGGGTTGACTACTGAAAATATGGAAGAAACCTGAGATGCATACGAGTAATAGCAGCCAACCAAATCCGACCCTCGAATTATCTTTGACAGTCGAAGGGTGGCGCATCAGATACATGGCAAGGACAATCATCACAACTGGCAGGGCTAGAGAGAGCTTGCCCAAGAAAAGTCCAGCTGTGTAACTGTTGATAATCCGCGCATACTCATTCCCATTTAGGAACCAAACAGTCACTGCGCCGGCTACTCCAAGAAGAAAAAGAGCAAAGGGCGGCCCATCTCTCCGGTCATCTTTAGCGATTTTTTCAGAACTCAGGGACCTGGCTAACCAGCCAATAACCGCCGCTCCAGCTAAATAGCCCCAAACCACCGAACGGAGCAGCCAATTGTGACGTGGTTCGGCAACCGAACGGTCTTTAGGCGACCTGGTCGGGCTTTTTCTGGAGTTTGTCTTGCGTGATGCCATCCCCTCAAAAATAACAGCGACCCCCGTCAATACAGGGCAGGCACGGCGTAAAGCGTTTCGCTAAGCGCTGATTACCACGGGAATAATCACTGGCCTTCTGCGGTGATTCTTGTTCACCCAGCCACCTATGGTTCGCCTAATGACTTGTTGCAGGGCGTAGGTGTCCTTTGTTCCCTCTTTAGCTGCTTCGGCTAGTGCTATCTCAATTAGCGGTTTCACATCATCAAACACGTGATCGTCTTCGGCATATGCTTTTGCCCTGATTTCAGGCCCAACGACCACTCTTCCTGTTTCAGCATCAATAACAGCAAATATTGAAATAAAACCCTCTTGGGCAAGTAATCGACGGTCCTGAAGATCATCCTCAGTTATCTTTCCAACCGTCTTTCCATCAACGTAAAGCATCCCACATTCAACTTGACCAACAATCTCTGCCCTAGATTCAAAGAGATCAACTACCCAGCCGTCTTCGACTATGTGAACTCGCTCAGGCGCAATCCCGGTTTGCTCAGCAAGTCTTCCGTTGGCAATCAGGTGCCTATACTCCCCGTGAACCGGCATAACATTTTTTGGCTTCAAAATGTTGTAGCAGTAGAGCAACTCCCCCGCAGCTGCGTGACCGGAAACATGCACTTTGGCATTGCCTTTATGAACAACGTTTGCCCTTAACCTGGTTAGTTGATCTATCACCCGATAGACAGCATTTTCATTTCCAGGGATAAGAGACGAAGCAAGAATTACCGTGTCTCCCTCCCCCACCGATATTTCGTGTTCACCGTTTGACATTTTTGAAAGAACCGCCATCGGCTCCCCCTGTGATCCGGTGCACATATAAACGATTTCATTCTGCGGAATGCTAGCTGCGTCTTTGAAATCTATAAAGACTCCCGGCGGTGCACTCAGATAACCCAGATCTTCAGCGATTTGCATGTTTCTAATCATCGAACGTCCGACAAGTGCTACTTTGCGACCGTGACTATCTGCCGCATTCAAAACCTGCTGAACTCTGTGAACATGAGATGAAAAACTTGCAACAACTACTTTGCCAGGCGTTCTTGAGATAACCTCATCGATTACGGGTCCGATGTCTTTTTCTAAAGGGGTGAAGCCAGGAACATCAGCGTTAGTTGAATCAACCAAGAAAAGATCCAACCCCTCTTCACCCAGTTTGGCAAAAGCTCTCAGGTCAGTAAGTCGATTATCCAGAGGCAGCTGATCCATCTTGAAATCCCCGGTGTGAAGCACAGTGCCTGCAGAGGTTCTTATTACTACAGCCAGTGCATCAGGAATGGAGTGGTTGACTGCAATGAACTCCAAACCGTAGCCGGCAATCTCCTTCTTGTCACCCTCTCTCACCACATAAGGTATTCCCTGAATTCGGTGTTCTTTCAATTTCGCATCTAAGAATGCCAGAGTGAGTTCGGACCCATAGATTGGTATGTCTTCACGCATTCGAAGTAAATATGGCACTCCACCAATGTGGTCCTCATGACCGTGGGTGAGAACCAATCCGACAATGTCAGCTTCTCTACCATTTAGGTAATTCAAATCGGGCAGGATTAGATCTACTCCAGGTTGGTGATCTTCCGGAAACAATACGCCACAGTCAACAATAAGAATCTTGCCATCTATTTCGAAGACAGTCATGTTTCGACCAATTTCACCTAACCCACCAAGTGGGATGATTCTCAGGTGACCTGGGGCCAGCTTTGCCGGTTCCGGCAGAATCTCAAACATAAAACACCTTATCTGGTGGTGCCAGCAACCTTTGGCAGTGCTCCGCCGGCCGCGGCATTTCGATCTGGTCTGAAGTTTGCAAAGTTTAGTCCTGGCACATTTCCAACTTTGTCAACATCGGCTTCGATACGTGCCGCTTCTGCTTCTTCGGGCCCTACCAGTGGAAGGCGAACTCTCGGGGAGTTGATTAGACCCAAACCGTGCAGAATATATTTTGCAGCAACTGTTCCAGGGACATGAGTCATAGCTGCTCTAACCAGTGGTTCTAACTCATTGTGAACTTTCAGTGCACTATCGAAATCATTTTTGTTCGTTGCATCAACTAGCTCGCGATAAGCCTTAGGTGCGATGTTCGCAGTAACACCAATCAATCCTGTTGCCCCGATCGAAAGATGTGGCAGAACGTTGCTGTCGTCACCCGAAAAATAGAGCAGGTCAGTCTCGTTCAGCACTCTGGAAACCTGTGCGAAATCGCCTTTGGCATCCTTTATAGCCACAATGTTTGGATGCTTAGCAGCTCGAAGTATGGTTTCGAACGCAATCGGAATTCCAGTTCTACCTGGAATGTCATAAAGAATTACTGGAAGATCTGTGGCATCAGCAATCAATCTAAAGTGAGTGAGCACACCTGCTTGGGTTGGTTTGTTGTAGTAAGGGGTCACTATCATCACGCCATCTGCTCCAGCCTTTTCACTTTCTTTATATAGCTGGATAGCGTGTGCGGTCTCGTTTGAACCACCACCGGTAATAATCTTGGCCCGACCTGAAGCTACTGACTTTCCTATTTTTACTAACTGCAACTTCTCAGCGTCGGTTAGCGTGCTTGTTTCACCTGTTGTTCCGGTGACTACCACACCGTCCGCGCCATTAGAAATGATGTAGTCCAGGTGCTTCTCGGTTGCAGGCCAATCTACTTCGCCTTCAGGGGTCATCGGGGTGACCAAGGCTACAAGAACCTGGCCAAAAAGATCTTTATGTTTTTGCGACATAGGTAAAGATTAGTGGTCTACCGGCAAAAGACTAAAACCTTTACGGTGCGACCCTACCGTTTTGGTTGAAAGCCTCGTAAGTGTATGGCATTAATTCGGCCCAGAAATCTTCCATCTTTTCAGCACACATCTCAATCTCGCGTTGAGGGAAAGAAGGGAAATGGGTTCCCTCTCGCTTGGTTCGCAAACTCAGGAAGTTCATCAACGCCCTAGCATTCATCGTCACATACATAGAAGAATAAATGTTCAGTGGAAGCACGATTCTGGCCACTTCCCTTGCTATTCCAGCCTCAAGCATCCTCTTGTATGACTCATAAGCTTGAGTAGAAACCGTCCTTGATTCCTGCTGCACCAGAGCAATTTGCTCGGCAGAGCCGGGTAAAAACTCATAGTGTCCGGTTTTACCGATCTGCACTAAATTTCTCTCAGCATCCGGAACATAAAACACTGGGTTCAGTTCGCGGTAGCGACCAGACTCTTCGTTATAAGACGCAATTCTGTGCCGCATAAATTCGCGGAATACGAAAATTGGGGCTTGAACATAGAAAGTCATGGAATTGTGCTCAAATGGTGAACCATGCCTATCACGCATCAAGTAGTTGATTAGCCCTTTGCTGCGCTTCTCATCTTCGCTGGCATCAACCTTAGCCGCTGCGTTTTCTAAAGTCTGCTCCCCTTGGGTAGAAACTCGCGCTGCGAATAGAACATCGCTATCTGAGGCTGAGGCTCGAACAAGCTCAACTGTTACATCACTTCTAAAAATAATCTCTGACACGCTGTAAAGCCTACCTTTTACTTGAGTGCGATTGCCTTACGCATCGCTTTTCTGGCGAGTTTTCTATTTCCGCAGGCATCATAAATAAGACCAAGCGCAAACCAAGATCTCCAGTTCTCTGGGTCAGCTTCTGCCTTTTGTGCATACTCTGGGAATTCTTGCAAAGCTTCGGCTTTGTTGGCCCTACCTGATGGCATAAAACCGAAGCGAAATCTTGGCCAGGCATCTTCCTGCTCAAGCAGTTTCCCTAATTTTTCTATTGCGAGACCAAAGCGTAGTTCTCTAATAATTCCCCACAAACCAAAAAGCGGGAGAATCAAAATGAAAAACCCCATAGCTTTAGAAACTAAGTTCTCCTGAATCAGAAAATAGTAACCCTGCTGCCCCATCAGAACTAAATACATAAACACCAGCGCAGCCATCACGACCGCACCAAGTTTTGCTCCAGTCATTTAGATACCTAGGACCTTATCCAAACCAACGACGAGCCCCTTGGTCTCGACTGCAAACCTAATTGCTGCAAGGATTCCCATGGAATAGGCCTGAACCGAATTGGCCTGATGAGAAATAACCAACGACTCTTGGTTACCACCAAGAATGACCTCTTGCTTAGCTGGCACCCCATCTATCCTCAAACTGTGAATTGGGATACCCGCAACTATTTGACCCCTAGCTTCCTGGCCGACGCCTTGGATTTTTGGTTCTTTAGATAGCTGCGAGTGAATCATTTCCGCGGTTCTTATTGCTGTCCCAGAAGGCGAATCGACTTTACCGGAGTGATGAGTCTCGACAATTTCGACTGCGTCAAAATATTTTGCTGCCTCCGCTGCAAACCTGCTCCCTAAAACTGAACCGATTGAAAAATTAGGTACCACTACGACCGATGAATCCCGTGGATCCAGTGACGCTAAATCTGCATTTTTCCAACCACTGGTCGCTACCACAATATTGATCTCGTTTTTGATTGCGAAAGAAACAACTTCTTGGCTTGCTTCCAATTTTGTGGCTTCAAAGATTACATCTGAGCCTTCAGCCAATTCGATTGCGGACTTAGAGTCAATCAAAGAGTGCAGTTCTAAATCAGGTGCTGCACTAACAAGCTCTGTGGCTAGCTTGCCCATTCTGCCGGTTGCTCCGACAATCGATACTTTTATCGCCATTTATAAAACCTACTATCCCTTATAAAACTCGGTAAAGAGATTCTCATCAATCTCGCCAACGGCAACAAATGACCTGCTTCGCTGAAACATTTCCTGAGCCACTTGCTGAACATCGGAAAGTTCCACCGCAGCAAATCTACTCAAGGACTCATCAAGATCAACAAAAAGCCCATCGGTCAACTCTGCTGAGCTGAGCCGTGCCATCCGAGCCTGTGTACCCTCAAATTTAAGTGCTAAACCACCTGAAATGTTGCCCTTGGCAAGCTCTAATTCAGAAAGTGTAATCCCCTCATTAGCCACTTTCTCCAGCTCATCGAGCATTAGTCGGGTCACCTCTTTAGCCTTAGCCGGAGAGCAGCCCGCGTAAAGGCCAAACACTGCACCATCGCTATAACCCTGGTTGAATGAATAAACCGAGTAGGCTAAGCCTCGTTTTTCTCTAATCTCCTGAAACAACCTGGACGACATCCCGCCACCAAGAACTGTGTTCAATATCGCCATGGCGTATCTTCTGTCATCGGATGCAACTATCCCTGAGTTTCCAAAAACGATATTTGCCTGGGCGATTGGACGTTTCAGTGTTTTTACCGATGCTGGAACATTGACAGGTTGAATATTTTTCTCTCGCCAGGGTCTTGGGGATGCTTTTCTGGACGAATCCCAACCCGCTGATTCAAGATTCTGAATAACCAAACTGAGTAACTCTTCGTGATCAATACCACCTGCTGCAGTTATGACTAAATCTTGCGGGCGGTAGTTTTCTTGGTAGTGCTCCCAAACTGCGTCTCTATCAACATTGGTAATAGTTTCTTTAGTCCCACCGATTGGACGACCCAGCGGTAATCCAGCTAATACTGCAGAGAAAAACTCCTCGTGCGCCACATCCTGTGGATCGTCCTCATTCATCGCTAATTCTTCGAGGATTACCGTGCGTTCATTCTCAAACTCAACAGGATCAATAACTGAGGAAGTGAGCATGTCCGCGATGACTTCAACAGCGAGCGGGACGGCTTTATCTTGAACTCTTGCGTAATAGCTGGTGTGTTCTTTGCCAGTCATGGCATTAGAAGCCCCACCAACTGAATCAAAGGCAACCGCTATATCCAATGCGGTTCTAGTTTTAGTTCCTTTGAATAGCAGGTGTTCTAGAAAATGGGTTGAACCATAGTGTCCACTTACCTCATCCCGGGATCCAACAGCAACTGAAAAAGAAACTGAGGCGGATTGGGCAGCTGGCATAACTTCAGTTAAGACGCGAACACCGCATGGGAGTACAGTGCGGCGAACCGTACTGCCTCCCGATGCGGTGAACTCTAATTCGGGTTGTTCAAGTTGAAACTGAACCGCCGTCATCTACTACTCTTCGTCTGACTCGTCAGATTCTTGTGCCTGCTCGCCCTCAACAACCGGTGCTAACGAAAGTTTGCCGCGGTCATCAATCTTGACTAGCTCAACCATGATTTTCTGACCAACTGAAAGAACGTCTTCGACGTTCTCAACACGCTTACCGGTTAGCTTGCGAAGTTCAGATACGTGGAGCAAACCATCTTTACCAGGAAGCAGCGAAATGAAAGCACCGAAAGTAGCCAGCTTAACCACAGTTCCTAAGAATCTTTCACCAATCTCTGGAACATGCGGGTTAGCAATTGCATTAACTGCGGCACGAGCAGCTTCTGCTGCCGGACCATCGGTTGCACCGATGTAAACAGTTCCATCATCTTCAATTGATATGTCGGCTCCAGTGTCCTCTTGGATTTGGTTGATCATCTTGCCCTTAGGACCGATAACTTCACCAATCTTGTCTACTGGAATCTTCACTGAGATAACTCTTGGTGCATATGGAGACATCTCATCAGGTTCACTAATGGCAGCTTTCATCAGATCAAGGATGCTCAAACGGGCTTCCTTGGCCTGAGATAGCGCTCCAGCAAGAACCTCTGATGGAATTCCGTCCAGCTTGGTGTCCAGCTGAATCGCGGTTACGAACTCACTGGTTCCAGCCACCTTGAAGTCCATGTCGCCCAGAGCATCCTCTGCACCCAAAATGTCAGTCAGTGCAGCGTACTCGGTCTTGCCATCGACAGTGTCCGAAATAAGACCCATTGCGATACCAGCAACCGGTGCACGAAGTGGCACACCAGCGTTTAGTAGGGCAAGCGTAGATGCACATACCGAACCCATTGAGGTGGAACCATTCGAACCAAGAGCTTCAGAAACCTGTCTAATTGCGTATGGGAATTCCTCGCGCGTAGGTAAAACGGGAACTAGCGCACGCTCGGCAAGCGCACCGTGTCCAATTTCGCGACGTTGTGGAGTTCCAACGCGACCAACTTCACCCGTTGAATAAGGTGGGAAATTGTAGTTGTGCATGTAACGCTTAGTCGTCTCCGGAGACAGTGAATCGATCTGCTGCTCCATTTTCAACATGTTCAGTGTCGTGATTCCAAGAATCTGGGTTTCACCGCGCTGGAAGATAGCTGAGCCGTGAACTCTAGGAATTACCCCAACTTCACAGTCAATCTTACGAATGTTCTTTTTGCCACGCCCGTCGATACGAATACCCTCTTTTAGGACTCTGGTTCGAACAATCTTTTTGGTTACTGACTTGTATGCAGCCGAGACCTGACCAAGTTGAGCTTCATCAAGAGTTTCTGCAAGCTCCGCCTTAACCTTTTCCTTCAACTCGTCATCGGCATTTTGACGCTCAGTCTTATCAGCAATCTGATAGATGCGAGAGAGTTCTGCCTCGGCAAGCTTCGCAACCGCTTCATAAACTTCATCAGTGTATGGAGCAAATAGTGGATACTCCGCTGTCGGTTTTGCTGCTTCAGCTGCAAGTTGCTGCTGTGCCTTGACCAACTGGGCGATGAAAGGCTTTGCCGCTTCTAGGCCCTGAGCGACAATTTCCTCACTAGGTTCCGTTACGTTCTCATTTTTGATGAGATTCCAGGCAACTTCGGTTGCCTCAGCCTCTACCATCATAATCGCGACATCTTCTTTGCCGTTTTCATTAACGACACGACCTGCAACGACCATGTCGAATACTGCTCTATCAAGTTGTGAGTGCTTCGGGAATGCTACCCATTGACCATCAATAAGAGCTACGCGAACACCACCAATTGGTCCTGAGAATGGCAAACCAGCTAGTTGAGTTGACATAGACGCTGCGTTAATCGCAACAACGTCATACAGCTCGTCTGGGTGTATTGAAAATACAGTAACCACAATCTGAATTTCATTGCGCAGTCCATCTGGGAATGATGGGCGAAGTGGACGGTCAATCAAACGACAAGCCAAGATAGAGTCTGTTGACGGACGGCCCTCTCTTCTGAAGAAGCTGCCTGGGATTTTTCCAGCCGCATACATCTTCTCTTCGACATCAATTGTCAAAGGGAAAAAATCAAACTGATCTTTTGGAGTTTTGCTTGCTGTGGTTGCGGAGAAGAGCATTGTCTCCTCATCTATGTAGACCGCTGCTGCACCCTGTGCCTGCTGAGCAAGTCTTCCTGTTTCGAAACGGATTACTCTTTTACCGAATTTTCCATTGTCGATTGTTACTTCTGTTGCCTTGATTTCTGGACCTTCCACGGTCCCTCCTCTTTATATCCTCAAATTGAAAGCGCGAATCAAGATTTGATTAACACGCTGGAGCACGCACGACAAAAGAAGCGCCCGATATTTTTTGAGGATGCCCTGGCCAACAGTAATAAAACTTGGGTATTTGACCCCAAGATCCACCACCGATGACCAGCAAACCTGCCGTTCGGCTCTTTTTCAAGACTAACAGAGCACTAGGGCAAACACCTAGAGGCAAATAATGGCTGAATTACAGGGTTTCTGGCTTTATTCTCTTGTTTCCGTCTGCAGCACTCTTGGATGGCATCGCTGGAAAAATGATGTTGACCAGAATGCTTGTGCCAAGTGTCAGCAGTAATCCCCCAAAAGTTAGTATTGCGAATAGACCGAAAGACGCGTCCTGAGCTATAGCTTCAAGAACCGCTGGATCAAGATCCTGATTTGGGTTAGCAAACTGCACCCAGTTCATCAGACCTGAATTTACTGCTATCGAGACCAATCCAATAACTCCTGCTAGGAATACTCCCAGTGAAGCGAAGGAAGTTAGTAACCAGGTCCAGCTATATCCTGCATCGCGCAGTCTTCTTACTAAAACTGAAAGGCTGGGAACCAAGGTGGCGATATTAAACCCTAGTGAAAGAACTCCGAGTGAGGAGAAAGCATCTATGGTGCTTAGAACCAAACCACTGAGAAAGATGAACAGCACAAAATACCAATACTCCGCTCTAGTGGCAACGCCTCTAAAGTTCGCATAGTTTCTAAATCCAGCCTGGATTGCACCGACGAAGTCCATGTTGCTTTCCTTTCATTTGTCTCTAGCCTAAAACAGTTTAAATGAAGAAGCCGCCTCTTTTGAGGAGACGGCTTCCCAACCTCTTAACAAGGAAGATTATCGACGCAAACCTAAGTTCTCAATCAAGGTACGGTAACGGTCGATGTCAACATTCTGCAAATAGCCCAGTAGGCGACGACGCTGACCAACCAAAAGCAGAAGTCCACGACGTGAGTGGTGGTCGTGCTTGTGGTCTTTTAGGTGCTCTGTCAAATCTTTGATGCGCTCAGTTAGAACCGCAATCTGAACCTCGGGAGAGCCTGTGTCGCCTGGTTTAGTTGCATAAGTGTTGATAATTTCAGTTTTCTTTTTTGCGTCCAGTGCCATTTTTATCCCTTCGAGGCTCGCTGCGCGGCGCAATAGACCTTTTGTCTATAGCTCTTGGAACCGCGGCCGATACACGGCAACCTCGTAATCCTAGCCGAAAAAGGTCCTCCGATGCTAGCCCAGAATCGCCCTAATCTTATCCAGATCGTGGTTAATCTCGGCAACGAGCTCCTCAAC
>JBJTHM010000120.1:0-4545 GCA_046094465.1 Rhodoluna sp.
TCATTTTGATGCTCATACGGATACCTGGGACCGATATTTCGGAGGCAGCATGTATACCCACGGCACGCCTTTTAGACGCGCCATCGAGGAGGGCCTGTTGGATCCAAAGCGTACCGTACAAATCGGTATACGTGGCGCCTTGTATAACGATAGTGAAAACAACTGGGGTGACGCGCAAGGTATACGGGTCATCGATATAGATGAATATCAGAGGATGGGGATCCCGGGCGTGATTGCGGAAGCACGTCGAATTGTAGGAGACGGGCCAACCTACGTTAGCTTTGATGTTGATTTTCTCGATCCCGTCTATGCCCCCGGAACCGGTACCCCAGAGATTGGCGGTGCAACCACCTATGAGGCCCAGCAGTTGATCCGTGGATTGCGTGGGCTCAATCTGATCGGGGGGGATGTTGTTGAAGTATCCCCGCCGTTTGATCCTTCTGGCAATACCGCATTAGTGGGAATGAGCATGATGTTTGAGATTCTCTGCGTACTGGCAGATGCTAAATCGCGTCGCAAATGACACATTTTCTTATGATTTTATCGATTTTTTGAAAGGAAAAAAAATGCTAAAAACTAGACTCTTTATCTCAAATATCGTTCTCGGCACTGTCATTCTTTCATGTGTCTACCCAGTTGCCACTCGGGCTGGGGAGTTAACAATCTACAGTTCGGTTGAGCCTGACAATCTTAAAGTCTTTTCTGAAAGTTTTGCAAAGGCACACCCTTCAATTAAAGTTAACTGGGTTCGCGACTCGACTGGGGTTATTCAGGCTCGGGCGATAGCAGAGAAAGATAATCCTCGAAACGACGTATTTTTCGGCCATGCAGCGACTGATTTACTCGCTATGGACCAAATGGGAATGTTTCTCCCCTATAAGCCGAAGGCTGTGGATCAACTCGATAGCCGCTATAAGGATAAGAAGGCAACGCCAACATGGACGGGTTTATGGGGTTTTGCAGCAGCGATCTGTTTCAATACTATTGAGGCACAAAAGCGAAATATCCCAAGACCCAGAAAGTGGTCGGACCTAACGAATCCGGTCTATAAAGGCCAGGTGACGATGCCAAACCCAGTATCGTCAGGCACTGGTTTTCTTAATGTTGCGGGTTGGATGCAAATTATGGGGCAGGATAAAGCCTGGTCCTTTATGGATCAGCTTCATACCAATGTCGCGTCCTACACGCATTCTGGTTCCAAGCCGTGCAATCAGGTCGCAGCGGGCGAGTATGTTATTGGAATATCACTGCCAGGAAGAGCAGCAGAGCTAAAAACCAAAGGGGCACCGATCGATGCCGTCATACCTGAAGAGGGTATTGGCTGGGAGATGCAGGGTGTTGCGATTATGAAATCAACCAAGAATCCCGGTGATGCAAAATCCTTCGTGGACTGGGCGGTCTCCGAAGCGGCTATGGAATCCTATGCGAGCCGAGTCGAAGTTGTAGGCTTTCCCGTCAAAACCCCACGCCGTGCAAACATGCCCGCTGAGGTTACAACGCGAATGATCAACAATGACTTCGCATGGGCAGCTAAAAATAAGAGCCAGATACTCGACGAATGGCGTAAGCGTTACGATGCCAAAACAGAGCCCAAGAAGTAGCCTTCACGAAAATATTCGAGGAAAGTATTCGTGTCGAATAAAAGTAGCTTTCTTGAAGTTAAGACCCTAAGGAAGTCATACGGGCGAACTACGGTCCTTAATGATGTTTCGTTTGAAATAGAAGAGGGAGAGTTCGTATGCTTTCTCGGCCCATCAGGGTGCGGAAAAACAACTCTCCTGCTTTGCCTTGCTGGGCTCGAACAACCCGATTCTGGAGATATTCAGAAGCGAGAAAGATCGCTCGCCCGCATCCCCCCTTCGGGACGCGATGTCGGAATCGTCTTCCAGTCCTATGCTTTATTCCCAAATCTCTCCGTTAAAAAAAATATTGCATTCGGCCTCGAAAATCAGAAAAAATCAAAAGTCGAAGTGGAAACGATCTGCGCTCAACTCATGACCCTATTAAGCCTAAATGAGCACGAGGAAAAATTTCCAAGTCAGCTATCGGGTGGGCAACAGCAGCGAGTGGCACTCGCCCGGGCCTTAGCGGTATCTCCATCTCTTTTACTTCTCGATGAACCTCTATCCGCACTCGATGCTCAGGTAAGAGCGAGGCTTAGAGGTGAGTTAAGAGATCTGCAGTCGAGGCTCGGCATTACAACAATTATGGTGACCCATGATCAGGAGGAGGCGCAGAGCCTGGCCGATCGAATTATTTTGATGAATCAGGGAAGAATTGAGCAGATCGGAACCCCTTGGGAGATTTACAACGAGCCAGCGACGAGTTTCGTCGCCGACTTTATCGGTGTCAGTAATATTTTCAGAGTTCGCTCACTCGGGGCGGGTGAATTTCGATCAGATTCGCTGGAATTTCGATGTCCGAATCATGACAAGCCGCATAATGAAGAAGTAAAACTGCTTGTACGTCCAGAAGATATAGTTACCTCGCGTACCAAGACGATACATAGCTTTGCTGAAGCGCTTGTTTGTAAAATCGAGTTCTTGGGGCCGTTAGTAAGACTGCACACTGAAGCATCTAACAAGACAAAAATTGTTGCCGATCTTCCAAAGAAAGCATTTGAAATAGGCGCAGTTAATCTCGGCACAAAACTATGGCTCTCTGCAGAACCCCACGACATTAAGTTACTTAGAGTATGAGTCAATTTGCTCTCGCTGCGTCGAAGAGCCCCTCCTCTTTGCCGCGAGAACGTAACGACTGGATTAACTCCACACTGCTCTATCTATACGGAGCAGCAGTATTATCAGCAATCTTCATCCCAATGGCTATGCTGCTTATCAAAAGCATACAAAATAGCAGAGGAATTTATGTTGGGCTGGCAAATTACCAAAAGTACTTCCAATCCACGGCGCTTTTCGATTCTTTTTACAATAGTGTTCTTGTGTCGCTTTTAACAGCGGTCATAGTTGTTCCGACAGCCTTTCTGTATGCTTATGGATTAAGCAGAACCTGTATGAGATTCAAAGGTATCTTCAGAGCAGGTATTTTTCTTCCGCTTTTGATTCCCGGTCTTCTAAAAGCGATCGCTTTGATTTACTTATTCGGGAATCAAGGGATCTTTAAGGGCGTACTGTTTGGTGGCTCGATATACGGCCCAATCGGCATTATCGCTGCATCGATTCTCTGGACGTTTCCGCATGCTGTCCTCATCATAACCGTTTCGCTAATGAACGCGGATCGGCGTCTTTATCAGGCAGCTGAGGTAATGCAGGCGAGCACCTGGAGAGCCTTTGTCACGGTCACTTGGCCCGCCTGCCGTTACGGCCTGATCACATCATTCTTTGCTGTTTTTGTAATGGTGTTTACCGACTTCGGAATTGCGAAAGTAATTGGCGGTAACTTTAACTTACTCGCCACAGATATTTACAAGGAGGTTGTCGGACAACAAAATTTTGAAATGGGTGCAGTAATTTCAGTGATTCTTCTAATCCCCGCAATGATTTTATTTATATTCGAAAGAGCAGCTGCCAGTAAGCAGGCCTCTCAGATAACAGGCCGATCACTTCCATTAATTCCCGCTGTGCATCCTACCCGAGACTGGGCCTACTTTTTATTTTGCAGCCTGATATTGCTATCAATACTCTTAATCATTGGAATGGCTCAATTTGCGGCCCTGATTAAGTTCTGGCCCTACAACTTAGAACTTACCTTGTCGAACTATATCTTTGACCTACAAGGGGTAGGATGGGTAAACTTTTGGAATTCTATTCAGATGTCCTTACTCGCTGCGACTGCTGGAACAATCCTAGTATTTTTGGGGGCAACTCTAATCGAGAAAACTCGGTTTGATCAGTTTCTAAGGAAATTTCTACAACTATCGATGCTTCTTCCCATGGCGATTCCCGGCCTCGTGCTTGGCCTTGCATATCTACTCTTTGTAAATAATCCAAACAATCCGCTGGGATTTCTTTACGGCACGATGACCATTCTTGTGATTAGCTCAATCATCCATCTGTATACCGTTCCGCACCTCACTGCGCTCACAGCATTGAAAAGCTTGAGCAAAGAAATTGAGATGGTGGCACAGTCATTAAATACGCCCGTCTGGCGTACTTTTTTAAGGGTTACAGTTCCCGCCTGCGCGTCAGCGATACTCGACATATGGCTTTATATTTTTCTTCGAGCAATGACGACACTATCCGCTGTTATTTTTCTCTATACAGCAGATACAAAACTAGCAGCCATCGCAGTTATTCATGTGGATGAAACAGGCTACACAGCAGCCGCCGCCGCAATGGGAATGCTTGTTGTTTATGCATGCCTTGTAGTTCGGCTCTTACACTATGTGATCTCAGCGATATTGTTGAAGAAATTTCAATCCTGGAGACATTGACGGTTAGTCGTAAACCGATCAATTAGCCGAGAGGCCCAATCACAACAGCCGATTCCTCCACCGCAGCCATCGCCGGCTGATTGCGCTTGAGACTACTATCAGCCTCTGAGAATCCGATGAGATGAAGACCGGGCCCGATCCGGACAGAGACC
>JBJTHM010000121.1:0-3443 GCA_046094465.1 Rhodoluna sp.
GCATTGAGCCAGGGGCAATTGAGCCTGAAAATTGACCAACGAATCAATGGCAGCAGCGAGCGTCTCCTGGCGCAGAAACCAGTGGGTATGCCAGAGGAGGCGTTCGTAAGAGAGGTCAGATGCCTGAGCCATCGCCTGCACGCCGAGATTACAGGCTTGTGCCAGAATCGCGGCATAAAGATAGACGGTTGTTTCAGGCGAGCGTTCAGCTTCTCCCCCCGCATGGGTCAAGCAATGGGAGAACTGAGTTGCGAGATCCACCTCCACCAACAGGTCGCCCAGATCGACCTGAGGCAAAAGCCGACCCAGCCGTGTCTGAAGCTGGGTTACGGATTGGGGAATTTCTTGAGCCGGAAGCGGAGACATCACTAACTGGTCTTGTTCCCACCGGAGTAAGTCATGGTCATCGAGTGCATCATTTAAGCGCTCCAACTCGGCCTGAAACTGGTTTTGCAACTGCTGCAATCGGGGTTGAGCCTGCAACGGACAAGCGAGCAGTTGCGAAAACTCAGCGCGCAACCCCGGCCAGAGAGCAGATGGGATCAGATAAGCCGTAGGGGCTGCATAACGTCTGCTGTCCTCGACCCAAATCGTGCCTGAGCGCAAAGCGGATCTCAACTGCCAAAGTACTCCCAGCTCATAATAGCGACGACGAACCTGCTGAGTTCCATCCAAGAGAAACGGCAACCAAGCAGCGGGAATACAGCGCGTGGGAGCATCCTGTGGCACCAGACGTTTGCCCTGCTCATCTAACTGTCGCAGCAGAGCGAGCGCCGCCAAAAGCGGATTCGGCTCCAAAGTCGAGCAAAACTGCAACGTCGCCAGAAAAGCCGGGATAAACTGACGCAAATAGCTGTAGCGGGCTACAAAGAAATCGAGTGCATGATCTGGATCGGGCCGCATCAATCGAACACAATCAGCGATTGCCGCCTGCAACACCGGCTGGGGCACCCGCTCAAAAATGGCAGTACGCACCTGCTCATCCGCAACAGCCTCATCCAACACCACCGTCGCCACCTGGTGCAACAATCTCACCTTCTCATTGAGGGCGACCTCAGCCTCCAAGTGCGCCGCCTCGCGATACCGCCGCGCGCGCGCATAGGTGTCACCCAGGCAGCGGACAAACAGATCAATCGCCTCATCCATCACCTCCGTCCGAATCTGGCAAATAAAAGCCACCAAAATTGGATAGCGCCTGGGCAGTGGAGTGCGTTGCAGGACTTGATTGGAGGAGCGTTTGCCCAACTGAGCCAGAAACTTGACCCGGTTGGGGTTGAGATGTGACAGATTCCAGCTTGCCGTTTGATGCTGATTGAGAAAATGCAGCTTTGCCAGCGTTTTGAGAATGGCTTTGGGCGAATTCATCGTGGCTGGTCGTCGCAACCAGGACAAGGGAGTCATCCCCAGAGTTTCATCCACCACCAGTAACCCATCCAGGAATGCCTCATGCTGGGGGGAAAGCAAGGGCTGAATCACCTCAAACGTGGTCTGCATCGCCGCTGTTCGTACCTGGGTAATCAACCGCTCCAGGGTAGAAATTCCTGGACGGACGACCCTATCGTGGTATAACTTGGCAACCGCCAACTCCAGCAGCAGAGCCGGACGATCATGCTCCAGTGCCCGATTCAGTAGCCAGGTTTGCAGCTCAACCAGGACCGTTTGAGAGCAGGATTGAAATCCCAGATATTGCTCGACGGCTTGGCGATGATGGCGACGGGTTTGAGGCCGGTGCCCATAGCGAGCAATGGCAGAGGAATCGATTGCCAACTGATGTGCGACAAAGTCGATCACCGACTGAGGGATTGAGGATAGGTAATCTGGAATGAAACCAAGGTAGCGCAGCGTGCCCAATTGAAGCGCAAAGCCGAGACGATTGTAGTCTCCTCTCAAGGAATCGAGCTGCTGCAAATCTCGACCAGAGAGCTGGAAATAGCGAATCAAGTCGGCTGGTGGAACGACAGCGGGGAACTGAGTGAGCGCGTGTTGGTTCAAGGCGGTTGAGGAAGTGGATGGCATTAAGGTGAGGCTGCCCTTTTTTGAGGGTAGTTATAAGCAGTAAACCCTACATGCCCTACAAGCTTCAGAAAAGCTACAGAATTCGGTAGGCTATCTCAGGAGCCTCAGTAGAATCTGAGAGAACAGTTGCAGGAGGAACGGCAGTGCCAGAGAAGCGGGAGGGGCAAGAAATCATCCGGTTGTACTTACCAGTCGAAGTCAAGCAGCGCTTTAAGCTCTACTGCCAACTGCAAGGACAAACGATGACTGAAGTGATCACGCAGTGGATTGAGGAGACGTTAGCGCAAGAGGACTTCACGGAATTGGTGCAAAAGCGATTGGGCAAATGAAGCAAGAATTGGTTCTTGTCGTGTGTTTCGATAAATGACGTTGATCTCTCGCTAGATGTCGATTACGACTGAAACGCTGAGTAGGTTTGGCTTCTGAGTGAAGAACAATTTTGCAGAGGGTCTCCCTCTCCGTGTCGCTTAACGCCCAGTTTAGGGGGCAATTATGGAACATTCCGCTGCTGGAACGCTTGGCTAGCAGAAGTTTCGAGGTTTGAGGACAAATAGCGTGAGATTTTTTTAGGCGACAAGTAGCGTGAGACGACCTAAGATTTTGCAAAATAGGGTTTTAATTCTTATCCTGCTTGGCTTCTAGACTCTAAAACTACCCGACCCTCAGCGAGCGAGGAGTGACGAAAAGCGAGAGCCGGGACAACCGCGTCGCGCTACGGCCCGAGCAAGAGCGGCAAGCCGGTCGCCCCAGAGACTGAGGGCGAAAAGGGACAGGGGTTTGCTAAGGGTCAGGGGGATGCCAACCGGCAGCAACCCAGCGTCGTCGGGCAACCACAATGGTTGGGTGATTGAGTTGTAGAGCCAGGACGGTGGCCCGACCGATAGCAGATCTGCCCTCAATGCGAGTGCCATCCTCACACCAGGCGAAATGGTGCTGCCAGGATTGTTGGCGAGGATGGAACAGCGATACCCGTTCACCCGTGAGCGGGTCAATGGCCTGGATCTGAGCGGACTTAAACTCATTGCAAGAGCGACAAGCCAAACAAACATTTTCAAAACGGGTCGTTCCCCTCTGCGACAGCGGCAGAATGTGGTCGAAAGAGAGGGGAATGCCGCTATTGAGTGCTTGAGTCAAACAGTAAGAGCAACGAGCGCGGTCGTGCTGCTGAATTTGGGCTTTGAGGTCAACCGGAATGTAAGTAGACACAAGCGATCAGAGCTGAGGCACAGAATGCCCGCGCCAGCGCAACAGGGCAGTTGCCTGGGCTTTGCGGAGCATGAAGCGATCCGCTTGAGTACGAAGCTGAGCTAACTCGACTCGTTCGGCATCGGTTAATTGACCTTCGCGATTGCGGTCGAGCAGTTCATCATAGCGAGAGAATTGAGATAGGGATTGCTGGTCGAGTGCGATGGTCCAGAGGGTGGCAT
>JBJTHM010000122.1:0-3430 GCA_046094465.1 Rhodoluna sp.
CCGAGTTATGAAGCGTGGTGCTGAATTAGATGAGGCTGTTGCCAATAATGCAGATTCTGATTCTCTAGCCGATCTAGGTCTTCGTTTTGATCTAACAGTTCCGCTAACTAGGGTTTATGCAACCAACAGATCTTCACTACCAACTGTGTTCAAAGCTATCCAGATAGGTCCTGTCTGGAGAGCAGAAAGACCACAAAAGGGTAGATACCGTCAGTTTGTCCAGTGTGATATCGACATCATTGGTGATGCCGGTGTATTAGCAGAGATTGAATTGCTAACTGCATCGCTAGCTGCCCTAGATGCTCTGGGCTTATCTAATGCTGTGATTCGAGTGAATCATCGAGAACTATTGGTTGAGCTTCTAGCTGGTTTTGGAGTTAAGGAAAACCAGCTAGCTCAAGCCATGATTATTATCGACAAATTAGACAAGATTGAAATAACCGGTGTTGTTGAAGAACTAACTGAAAAGCTAGGTAGTGAGATAGCTGAGGCAGCCAAGAATTGGTTTGCAAACCTTGATGCATCTGTTATTCCTGCTGTCCTAAAAGAACTATTCGATGTTGTTGGTGCTGATCGCCTCAAATTTGATCCGACTCTAGTTAGAGGTATGGGTTATTACACCGGAGTCATTTTTGAAATAGAGCTGCCAGGCACAGGTTCATCGATAGGTGGCGGTGGTCGCTACGACGGTATGGTCGGCAAATGGCTAGGTAGCGATGTTCCAGCGGTTGGCATATCTTTAGGGTTTGAAAGAGTGATTGATCTGATTGAAGAGACCCAGTCAAGCCAAGGTGTGGTTCTAGTCCTAGAGGATGATTCGGCTATCGTACTAAAAAATGCTTTGCAGTATCAGCGCGAACTTATCGACCAAGGTCTAAATGTCCGACTGGAACTAAAGCCAAAGCGGCTGAATCTATTGCTGGAGAACATGAAAGCCAATGGTTTTGACCGTTTTGCTCTAGTTAGCGCTAACGCTACTCAAGAGTTAAAGTCAATTGACTAAACTTGAACTGAAAACATCTACATAAGGAGCCCCATGTCCATCATTGACGCCATCGGCGCTAGAGAAATCCTTGATTCTAGAGGCAATCCGACCGTTGAGGTTGAAGTATTACTCTCTGATGGGTCATTTGGTAGAGCTGCCGTTCCATCGGGTGCCTCAACCGGTGCTTTCGAAGCCCACGAGTCCAGAGATGGCGATAAGAAGCGCTATCTAGGTAAAGGTGTTCTAAAAGCTGTTGAGGCCGTTATCGATCAGATTGGTCATGAAGAAACTGGTCTGATTGACTTCGATGCTCTAGACCAGAGACTTGTTGATGCAGCACTGATTCGTATGGATGGAACCCCAACTAAGTCAAACCTCGGAGCTAATGCCATCCTAGGTGTTTCACTGGCGAATGCGAGGGCTGCCGCTGAATCATCAGGCTTACCGCTATACCGCTACCTTGGTGGTCCTAATGCCTATACGCTTCCAGTTCCACTGATGAACATCATCAATGGTGGTGCTCATGCTGATAACGGTGTGGATATCCAAGAGTTCATGATTGTTCCAATTGGTTTTGATTCTTTCGCTGAAGCACTAAGAGCAGGGGCTGAGGTTTACCACGCACTCAAATCTCTGCTCCATTCAAAATCTTTAGCTACCGGCTTGGGTGATGAGGGTGGTTTTGCTCCAAACCTGGCTAATAACCGAGCAGCACTAGAACTAATCAGCGAAGCTGTTGGTAATGCTGGTTACCAAATCGGTAAGCACTTTGCACTAGCACTGGATGTCGCGGCAACTGAGTTCTTTGATGAGAAGAACAAGAAATACAAGTTCGAAGGCAAAGAGTTATCTGCCTCTGAGATGATTTCCTACTACGAAACTCTGGTGAATGATTTCCCTTTGGTTTCTATTGAAGATCCACTAGCTGAAGATGACTGGGAGGGTTGGACTCAGATTACGGCAACACTTGGTGAGAAAGTTCAGCTAGTTGGCGATGATCTTTATGTGACTAATCCAGAGCGTTTGCAAAAAGGTATTGAGCACAAGGCAGGTAATGCCATCTTGGTAAAAGTGAACCAGATTGGAACACTTACAGAAACTCTAGATGCTGTTGCACTTGCTCAAAGAAATGGCATGAAGGCAATCATCTCTCACCGTTCTGGTGAGACTGAAGACACCTTTATTGCGGATTTGGCTGTGGCAACCAATGCCGGTCAGATTAAGACCGGAGCCCCTGCAAGATCTGAGCGAGTGGCTAAATATAACCAGCTATTGCGCATTGAGGAAGATCTGCAGGATGCGGCCTACTACCCAGGTGTAAACGCTTTTCCTAGATTCAACAAGTAATGAAGCGAAAGTCACTAAAGGCTAGGGAACCGAGAGCTCCTTTTCAGGGCATCTCGTGGACGCCTTCGACGATGGTGACTGTTGGAATCTTGGTTTTTGGTGTTTTTCTAGTTGGCCCTAAGCTCGGTGAGTACTTCACAATGCAGACTCAGATAGCGCAGTTGAATGCCAATCTGGAAAAGGCTAAAGAACAGATAACTACCTTGACCGAAGAGAAAAAGCGCTGGGATGACCCGGTTTATATTCGTTCCCAGGCTAGAGACAGACTGTTTTATGTTGTGCCGGGAGAGATTAGCTATTTAGTCTTAGATGCCAATGGCCTAAACCTAAGTGATACCAGTGGAACTGTTGGCGACATGCTGGCAAGGCAGAAAAACAGTAGCAGTTTCTCGCAGAGCATCGGGACTACAAAGAAAGATTGGGCTAAAGGCCTCCTGCAGTCCGTTCTCAGAGCCGGCTTAGATAAACCGGTATCTAAAAAAGATAAGTCCAACGCCACTAAATAAATGTCGCTAACCAAAGCTACTGAAGCTGACCTTCTAGAGATGCAATTGCAACTAGGTAGACCCATGCGAGATGTCTTAGCCATTGCAGCTCGCTGTGTCTGCGGTAAACCACTGGTGGTTCAAACCAGTCCGAGGCTTTCAACCGGTGAACCTTTTCCCACTTTTTACTACCTGACTCATCCTGGGCTAACCTCAGCACTTTCAACCTTGGAAGGTTCGGGCTTTATGGCAACCTTACAAAACCGCCTATCCGAGGAACCGGAGTTAGCCCTAGCTTATGAAAAAGCACACCTTGAGTATTTGGCTGAGCGTGAAGCGATACTTCCAGTTGAGGAGATCTCTGGGATTAGTGCCGGCGGTATGCCCTCTCGGGTCAAGTGCCTTCATGCCCTGGCTGCCCATTCGCTAGCTAAAGGCCAAGGGGTGAATCCGATAGGGGATATTGCCCTGGCTGAGATGGGTGTTGACCCCGAGCGCTGCCTTTGCAAGGCAGTAATATCGTAGAGAGCGCATCGAAGCGCGTTATTTTTGTTCAATTCAAACGTATTTAGGAAACCTTTAGCATGCAGAAAATCTTGATTATTGGTGGCGG
>JBJTHM010000123.1:0-4881 GCA_046094465.1 Rhodoluna sp.
ATTTTGCCTTTGGCCTTTGCATACTCGAAAAAATCACCGTGCCAGTCAAGATGGTCATCCGCAACATTGAGTACTGCACTAACCATCGGTTCGATGTGGTTTGTGTAGTGAAGCTGGAAGCTACTTAGCTCAACGACTAGGACTTCAAAGGCGGCGGGATCTCTAACCGCGTCCAAAACTGGAAGCCCTATGTTTCCACAGGCAACTGCTCTGATTCCTGCACTTTGAACCATAGATTCAACCATCTGGGTGACAGTTGTTTTCCCATTCGTACCAGTAATACACAACCACTGGGATATAAAACCGTGCTTGTCCCTTACACGCCAGGCAAGGTCGATGTCTGTCCAAACTGGAATTGATGATTCGACCAAATGTTTTATGAACGCATTCTCTGGAGGAACCCCTGGTGAAGTTATAACCAAATCTGGTTCGAATTCAGCCAATTCGGCGACTAAATCTTTTTGCTCCAAACCTGATCGAACCTTCACACCTAGCACCTCAAGTGTGTCAACTCTTTCCGGCGTTGCTTTATCGGCGAGCACTAACACCAATGCACCTAGTTCAGCTAAAGTATCTGCCACAGAAAAACCAGTGACTCCTAAACCAAACACAAGTACTTTAGTTTTAGTCCAGTCAGCGTGCCAACTGTTTAGATGTGCAAAATCGTTCATGCCACTGAACCGTAAATCCACTCAACATAGAACAAGCCGATGCCAGCTAAAACCAACAGCCCACAGATAATCCAGAAGCGCACCACCACAGTGACTTCGTTCCAACCTTTTTCTTCGAAGTGATGATGTAACGGGCTCATTCGAATGATTCGTCTTGGTCTGCCTGTAGTCCACTTTGTTATTTTGTATACTCCACGCTGCAGAATAACCGAGCCAGCCTCAATCGCGTAAAGTCCGCCAACTAGCAGCAGAAGAATTTCTGTACGGGAAAGAATCGCGAGGGCAGCCAGGGCACCGCCTAGGCCAAGAGAACCACTGTCCCCCATAAATATTTGCGCTGGATTGGTGTTAAACCATAAAAAGCCAATTAGTGCGCCAACGACGCTGGCGGCTACCACGGCAAGATCCAACGGATCACGGGTGATGTAACAGTTTGGGGCGACGTTGGTTAGATCACAAGCTTGATTGAATTTCCAAAAACCAATTACGGCGAATGCGCCAAATGACATAATCAAAGCACCGGTTGCTAAACCATCTAGACCATCAGTCAAGTTCACACCGTTTGAAGCGCTGGTGACAAGAAGGAATATCCAAAGAAGGAAAACTCCAAGACCAACCCATAAACCAATTTGCCCCCAATTATCTGGAACTAACTTGGTGAGATCAAAGCCGGTGTCACGAAATATTGAAACTTCGGTAGAGCCTGGGGTTAGACCAGTTGAATCCGGGTTGCTAATTGCAGCAAGGGCAAACGCTACCGCGACTACAAATTGTCCAACAATTTTAAAAATACCGGGTAGACCCGCGCTGTTTTGTTTTCTAACTTTTAGAAAATCATCCAGAAAACCAACCAGACCAAGACCTACCATCATAAAAATTATTAGCAAGGCTGAGTATGTTGGTGGTTCACCGTTGTATGCCTTGCCGAGGAAGTAGCCGGCAATTGCACTTACGATTATTGCGATTCCACCCATGCTCGGTGTGCCACGTTTAATCTGATGGGTATTAGGTCCATCGACTCGAACGAACTGTCCCCAGCCAACTTTTTTGAAAAGCCAGATCAGTGCTGGAGTGAGAACTAAAACGAAAACTAGCCCAAGAAAGCCTGCAAGTAATAGTGCTCTCATTGGTTTTCCTCCAGCAGGTCATCTCCAAGGAATCTTAGATTGGCGCTCTTTGACGATTTCACCAATAAGATTTCATCTCCTTTTAGCATCCCACGCAGGTATTCAAGAGCCTCGGAGATTTCTTCAAAAAACTTGGTTTCGCCATCCCAGGATCCCTCTAAAGCCGCAGCCATGTGAATAAGTTTGGCCCCCTGCCCCACCACGACCAGTTGACTTATGTTTAGGCGCACAACAAGGCGACCTATGGCGTCGTGCTCCTGGTTAGAAAACTCGCCGAGCTCAGCCATCTCACCGAGCACAGCCACAGTCTTTTTCCCAGATTGTTTACCCAATTCAGCCAGTGTCACCAAAGCCGCCTTCATTGAATCGGGGCTTGCGTTATAGGCATCATTTATCACCACTAAGCCATTAGGTGCTGTGCCTAGTTGCATTCGCCAACGTTCGGCGAGCGAAAGAGATTCGATTGCCTGAATCGCTTTAGCCAAATCTAACCCCAATACTCCAGCGACCGAAAGACTTGCCAACGCATTATAGACATGGTGTTCACCAAGGATTTTTAGTCTCACATTTGAACTAAATCCCTGTGGAGTGGAGAAAAGAAATCTTGTTCCTGAGATATCCATAGAAATCTCGGTAGCTCGGTAATCCGCGTCAGATCTCGTGCCGAAAGAAAGCACTGCAGCTTTAGTCTTGGTCGCCATGGTAGCAACCCTCGGATCATCAGCGTTCAGAAGTGCTACATCTTCAGCCGTTAGCTCGGTAATAAGTTCAGCTTTGATTCTTTCGGTGACCTCGATGCCACCAAATTCGCCAGCATGTGCCATTCCAACTTTCAGTTCGATGGCGATATCGGGTCGACACAAATCTACGAGATAACTGATACTACCTAAACCATCAGCGCCATACTCAACTACCAAATACTCAGTGTCAAGATCTATCCTGAGCATCGAATAGGGTGCCCCAACTTCGTTGTTGTATGACTCTTGTGGTGCGACTGTTTTCCCAAACTGGCTAAGGATTTCACGAAGCATATTTTTGGTAGTTGTTTTACCGTTTGAACCGGTCACCGCAACAACTTTGAGTTTTCCTAAAGCTCTCACTCTAGCCACAACGTACTTGGCTAACTTTCCTAATGCCAGCACAGCATCTTCTACCACGATCTGACTGATTGCTTCTGATACTTCACGCTCTACTATGGCTAATACGCTTCCATTTGCAATCGCGTTCGAAATGAATAGATGCCCATCTGTTACCTCGCCAGGCTTGGCAACAAAAATGGAACCAGTGCGACAAAGTCGGGAGTCAGTTTCAACTGATCCGGAGACTTCAGTTTCACCATCACCGATTAACCGTCCACCAACTGCTTCAGCAATTTCTTTGAAAGTTAGGCGAATCATTAGTAGCCCTGCTCTTTCAAAGCTTGCCTGGCCTCGGCTCTTGCTGAGTAGGGAGTTCGAACTCCCTTGATGTCTCGGTAGTCTTGATGCCCTGGACCTGCCCAGAGGATTGCATCACCGGGTTTTACAAGTTTCACAGCAAGACGTATTGCCGCCTCAGGAGGAGAAACCTCGTGGATTTCTAAATCAGGTCGATAATCTCGTGCAGCTTGAACCAGAGTTGCACGAATACTGGCAGGATCTTCAAATCTTGGGTGGTGATCTGTGATTACCAAGATATCGCAACCAGCTGCAGCTACTCTTGCCATTTCAGGACGCTTGGTGGCATCTCTGTCACCATCAGCACCAAATAGCATCAGGACTTTTCCAGTGGTTACTTTTCGAACTGCGGAGAGAGTCTTTAGAAATGCATCTGGAGAGTGGCCAAAATCGACATAGACTGCGGGTGCTTCTGGAGGCGAGACCAATTCTGTTCTTCCGGGTAGATAGGCTTCGATTCCATCTGTAATAGCAACTGCAATCTCACTAAATGAAGCCCCACCGGATACGGCCAGGACAATTGCGAGTGATGCATCCAGTGCCATGTGAGAACCAAGAAGTGGCACACTCGAAGTTAGCTTTTCCCCGTTAGGGCCATGTAGTTCAAACTCTGTCTTTCCAGGCAGTTCAGCAGTTACCTGGACAACCCAATCTGCCTTAGTCTCAGGAAGGCTGGTTATGGTCTGAAAAGGAACCTCACAAAGTTCCACGATACGATTGCCATACTCGGTATCAAGACAGATGACCGCACTACGCGCTTTGTCTTTCTTAAATAATTTTGCCTTTGCTTGAAGATAAGACTCAAAGTTTCCGTAGTCATCAAAATGATCGTGAGTTAGGTTTGTAAATCCAGCTACATCAAAAACCAAGCCATCAACTCTCAATTGGGTCAAAGCTTGAGCAGAGACCTCAATTGCAACATCAGTTACTCCACGTTCACGCATTCTTGCAATGAGAGCATGCATTTCAGTTGACTCAGGCGTGGTGAGCCTACTGACAATTACTTCACCAGCAATGTGTCGCTCTGCAGTGGAGGTAAGTCCCGTAGTCCGCCCAAGTTGCCTCAAGACTGCCTCGAGTAGATAGGTAGTTGAAGTTTTGCCATTTGTTCCGGTGGTTCCGTAAAGGGTAGGTATGTTTCCTTCAGTGTTTCCGTAAACAAATGCCGCTAGTTCGCCAAGCCGCTGTCGTGGATTTTCCAACTTAGCTATGGGTAAACTATCCTCTTCTTTGAGCTCCAAGCCTTCACTGTCGGTTATAACTGCAACTGCACCTAGCTCTTTGGCGACTTTCAGATAGTTCGCACCATGAGTTTTCAATCCCGGCATAGCCACAAAAAGATCGCCTGGTCTTAGATCACCGGTATTCATGCTTATGCCAGTAATCAGAGCATCTTCGCCCGAGTACTCAAGTTTGAAATGCTCAGTCAGTTTTCTGAAACTAACTGGCGATACTGCCTCAGGCCTAAGGATCGGCGGAATGGATTGCTTGGGTTCCATTACTTCCACTCCGTTGGAATTGACTTTGACTTGGTTGTCGAGGGTGGCACTTTGTAGGTTCGCAGAACCTGCTTCATGACAGCCACGAAGCCAGGAGTAGCACCTAGTGAGTTGCTAACCGTTCTGGACCGGTAGGCAGTGACTGCAA
>JBJTHM010000124.1:0-3002 GCA_046094465.1 Rhodoluna sp.
GGTAGGCAGTGACTGCAACGACGAATTGAGGGTCCTCAACAGGAGCAATCCCGACAAATGAAACTGCGTGAAGCCTTCCGTAACCACTTCCCTCAGCAATCTGAGCAGTGCCAGTTTTTCCACCTACCCGGTAACCCGTGATACGCGCAGTTCTACCGATTGGACCAAACTCAACCACCTTTTCAAGCATATCCATGGTCTGAGAGGCCGAGTCCTCACTGAGCACCCTAACTGGTGAAGGAACTGAAGTGCGCACAAAATTACCGCTTTTGTCTTTGCACCCGTCAACCAGAACTGGAGAGAGTCTGACGCCTTTGTTCGCAATTGCTTGATAAATCATGGCGGTTTGAATTGGTGTTAGTGAAACACCTTGGCCGAACATAACCACCTTGTCCGTCATTCGGTCCCAAGATCTGTAATCACTAAGAATTCCAGAAGATTCACCTTCGAAGTTAACGCCAGTTTTTTCACCCATGCCAAATTTGCGCATGTATTCGAAGCGAGTTTCCGAATCCACTTTTCCAGCAATCTGGACTAAGCCGGTATTTGAAGAATTCTTCAAAACCCCTGTGAGCGTTAGTTTTTCTGGTCTGTGGGGTTCTGAATCGTTAATGTACTGACCCCATGGCATTCTCAAACGATCGGGAGCAACAACACGCGTGGTCGGGGTTGCCTTACCTACGTCTATTGCCGTAGCTGCAGCTATAGGTTTGAGAATTGAACCTGGTTCAAACGCTGATTGAAAAATTCTTGTGTGGCGATTACGTTCTGCGACCGCACCCGGTTTATTCGGATCAACTGACGGGGCTTCAGCTGCAGCCAGGATCCGACCGGTCTTAACTTCTATGACAATGGCACTGGCCCAGTCTGCTTTTAGCCTTCTAACTGTTGCCGCCATTTCCTGCTGAGCTGCATATTGCAGGTCGGCGTCAATGGTCAACACAAGATTGCCGCCATCCTTTACAGGTATCAGAGTCTGGATTGACGAAGGAATCTTGATCTGATCGGCACCTTGAACGTAACGTTCTTTACCGTCAGTGCCAGCAAGACAGGCATTCATCGTTCTCTCAAGCCCTGCCAGAGCAGAGCCATCTGAACCCATGAATCCAATCAAGTTTCCAGCTACCGCACCATAGGAGTAGTGCCTGGATTGCTTTTGATCAAAATAAACCCAAGGAATGTCCCAAGTTTTAAGCGTGTTATAGGTTGAAGCGCTAACAGACTTTTTTAGGTTTGCATAACGGCCCGAACCAGACATCTTTTCGAATATGTCCTCGACCGAAACATTCAAGAGATCAGAGAGTTTTTGAGCTATCTGTTCTTTGCTAAACGATACATCCTGACCATCAATCTTAAGAACTACCGGGCCAACATTGACTGGATCAATGTTCACTTCCCAAGACAGTATGGTTGAGGCAAGAATGCTTCCATTTGAGTCTTCAATCTCTCCGCGCACTGCTTTTATTGAGTGATTGACCATCATGGCTGACTCGGATTCTTTATTTATATCCGAGGCGTTGACAACTTGAAAGAAAAATAGCCTGACAACAAAGGTAGCCAAAACAAGAATGACGAAAATCGTCAGCCACATTTGGCGTTTAGTCGTCACATCGTTGTACAAATGAGCACCATGCCTAATTTTCAGTGCGTGGGTGAAGCTGGAATACCACTACTAGGTAAAACTACTTCGGCAACCCCCGATGAACCTGACTTGACACTCGAAACAAGTGGCTTATCAACTTTTGGAATATCCAACTTGGTTGACTGAAACTTGCTTGGATTACTCTTACTAATCAAGGCAGCATTTGCAATCAGGTTTGAAGAAACAAAGGAAGTAGAACTGAGCGAAGTGGGTTGGTTTGATCCAAGTATTTGTCCGCTGGAGACTCTGAGAAAAACTGGGTTCGAATTCACTACCATGCCCAATGAGCGAGCACTGTTGGCCAGGTTTTGGGGTGATCTAAGTGAGTCGACCTGCTGTTCTAAAATCTGCGTCTGGGTAGCTAAAGCAGCACTCTCTCTCTTCAATTGAGAGATTGAATAAATTGCTTGATTGCAGAGCATGCTGACTAAGAAATTTAGAACGATTACCGTAACAATTCCAGCAATCAGCTTTGTGATAATTGCTGGACGCACTCTCGATTCAACGAACACTCTGTTTCGAACAACAGGCTTAGCCTTGGCAGGTGTGCTACCAACCGGACGAAGATGACGCCTCGGCGCAATCGGGTTTATTACTGGTAACGGTCTACTTAGGCTCATGCGGCTTCCCTAATTTTTTCTGCGGCACGTAGTCTGACGGAGGCCGATCTTGGATTGTTCTGAATCTCTTCATCCGTAGCCTTTTCAGCACCGCGGACGAGAAGTTTTATTACTGGAGCGTGCTCGGCTAGCTCTACCGGAAGGCCAAGCGGGGCCGAAGATGAGGAAGAGGCCACCAGTGCCTGCTTCACAATTCGGTCCTCGAGTGATTGGTATGAAAGAACCACAACTCGACCACCGACTTTTAGAGCGCTGATAATCTTTGGCATTGTTTTTTCTAAAATGCCGAGTTAATTGTTGACTTCGATTCGAAGTGCTTGAAAAACACGCTTTGCTGGATGCCCACTGCTTTTACCAAGCACAAAGGGAATGACTTTACCGATTAGTTCGGTTAGTTGTTTGCTTGATACGAACGGCTGGCTTTTACGCTGTTCAACAATTCGTCGGGCGATTGGTTTCGCAAAACGCTCTTCACCGTATGATTTGAAAATCCTTGCCAAATCTTTTTCCCTGTAATCGTTCAAAATGTCGGCAGCAGTCAAACCAGAAGTGTTATCCATCCTCATGTCAAGCGGTGCATTTTGCGAATATGCAAAGCCACGTTGCGATTGATCCAACTGCATTGAAGAGACGCCTAGGTCCAACAAAATTGCATCGGCTAAGTCAATGCCGAGCTCTTCAAGAACTTCTGGAATCTCGCTGTATAGGGCTTGGACGAGATGAACTCGGTTAGCAAAAGG
>JBJTHM010000125.1:0-5343 GCA_046094465.1 Rhodoluna sp.
GTTCCTCTCTATAAGCCGAACAAGGCACAGTCATCACGAATTGAATACCGAGCCATTGATTCTGCAGCCAACCCCTACCTTTCTTATGCGCTTATCCTCGCTGCTGGGCTCAAAGGTATTGAAGAGGGATACGAACTCCCAAGTGAAACTGAAGACAACGTCTGGGACTTATCTGATGCTGAACGAAGGGCAATGGGTATTCAACCCCTGCCACAGTCCCTAGAACACGCTATTCGAATGCTTGAGGAGTCTGAACTGGCTGCAGAAACATTAGGCGAGCACGTGTTTAGCTACGTTCTTGCGAATAAGCGTCGCGAGTGGAGTGACTATCGAGCTCAGGTAACTCCTTACGAACTGAAGACCAACCTAGAAACTCTCTAATGGCTTCGTCAGATCCTAAACCGGGTCAGACCCTAACAGCACTAGCTCGATATGGTTTTACCGATCTAGAACAAACTGTTTCCAAATTAGATGTTTTAGTGAAGCTTATTGGAGATGCTGGGCGAAGTGCCTTGGCACAGTTGAGCCTCGCAGCTAATCCCGATCAGGCCCTAGATTACCTCATACGTTTAGCAGAACTAGATCGCCAACGTCTGAAGAAATTACTCTCAAAGGAAGATAGCTCCTTACGTCTTATTAGAGTGCTAGGGGCTTCAGAAGCGCTCGCTGAATTCCTAGTTCGCAAACCTGATTATCTATCTCAATTTGAGAAACCAGAAGCGAAGTTAAAATCGAGGACCGAGCTGGACGCGGCGATGGCATCCGGAGCCGCTCATAGCAAAACTCCTTTTGATAGTGCAGCGGAGATTACACGAATCAGGCAGAACTATAGAAAAGCTCTGCTTGATATAGCGATTTTTGATCTGTCTCAATCTGATCAGATAGCGGGATTGACTCAGCTAGCAAAGGCTTTGTCCGATCTAGCTGGAGCAACATTGGATGAAGCGCTAAGGCTTGCTCGCGCGGAAATTCTAGGCACCGTGGAGTTTGGGAGATATGAACCATTCGAAGTGGAAAATACAGCTCTTGCTGTTATTGGAATGGGCAAGGGTGGAGCCGGCGAGCTTAACTACATCAGCGATGTCGACGTAATTTTTGTTGCTGAGAGTAGAAGTGAAGAGTTAGCAAACGAGCGAATGCTTGAGATTGCAACAAAGATAGCTACACGAATGATGCGAATTATGGATTCAACAAATCCGGAACCTGCTCTTTGGCAAGTTGACGCAAACCTTAGGCCCGAAGGCAAATCTGGTGCACTTGTCAGAACACTGGATTCGCACCTCGCATACTACGACCGGTGGGCAGAAAACTGGGAGTTCCAGGCACTTTTGAAAGCAAAGCCTATCGCAGGGGATGTAGTACTGGGTCAGAAATACTATGAGCAAATCAATCCCTTGGTCTGGTCCTCCAGCAAAAGAGACAACTTCGTTGAATCCGTTCAGCGAATGCGGGAAAGGGTGACCGATAACATCCCCCAAGACGAGCTTGACTGGCAAATAAAGCTTGGCGTTGGGGGACTTCGAGACATTGAATTCACTGTGCAATTGCTTCAGTTAGTTCATGGACGTGAAGATGAATCCGTGAGAGCTCCCGACACCGTCACTGCCATTACGCAGCTTGCAAGGGCGGGTTACATCGGACGAGCAGAGGCCAACCAGTTTGCTGAGCACTATAAGTTTCTAAGACTCCTCGAGCACAGAATTCAACTTCGCCAAATGCGCAGAACCCACCTGATGCCTCGCGATACATCGCTCCAAAGGGTAATCGCAAGATCTGTAGATGCCGGTTTGACCAGCGAGGGGCTTATTGAGAAGTGGTCGAAGGTGAAACTTGATGTTAGAAGTCTTCATCAGCGTATCTTTTATCGACCTCTTCTTGTTGCTGTATCAAAAACTGAAGGTAGTTTGTCACTCAGTGCTGATCAGGTGAAAGATCGCCTCGAGGCAATCGGATTCAGAGATGCAGCAGGGGCAAGTCAACACATTCAGGCGCTGACAGGAGGAATCTCCAGAAGGGCACAGATTCAAAAACAACTGTTGCCTGTATTACTTGAATGGTTTGCTCAGGGTACTGATCCGGATTCGGCACTATTGGCGTTTCGGCGTTTGAGCGAGAACCTAGGCGATTCACCCTGGTACCTGAGGATGCTTAGAGATTCTTCAGGGGCAGCTGAACGACTCAGTAACTGTTTGTCTAACTCTCGCCTTGCCACATCGCTTCTGGAGCTCATTCCAGAAGGAGCAGCTTGGTTTGAAGATAGTAAATTGCTGTTACCGGTTAGTAAAGTAACTCTCTTGACGGAGTCGGACTCACTAGGTCAAAGACATGCAGATTTGCAGGACTATGCCAAGCAAATTCGACACATTCGTCGTAGAGAAACTCTCAGACTTGCGCTAGGCGCGGTTAGCGGAGACCTTGACCTAGCTGGCCTCTCCTTCGGTCTCACCCAGATTACTGAGTGGTATCTATCGGTGTTGATAGAGAAGATCATCTCCACCCAGAGCTATGGTGAAGAGAAAATCTGCGACCTACTAGATTTCGGCGTGATAGCTATGGGTCGATTTGGCGGTGGAGAATTAGGTTTCGGTAGTGATGCCGATGTCATGTTTGTCTATGAACCTAAGCCAGGTATCGCCATATCCGTTGCTCAAAAGGCGGCCGAGCAGATTATCAACGACTTGAGAACTCTGTCACGCGATCCTCAACTCGAGTTTGAGATTGATCTAGATCTGCGACCTGAAGGAAAAAACGGTCCAGTTGCAAGATCAGTAGAATCCTACGCCGCTTACTACTCGAGGTGGTCTGACGTTTGGGAGAATCAGGCGCTTCTGAGAGCGCGCATGGTATATGGCGAGGAAAAGCTCAGAGGTCCGTTTTCAGATATTGTCGATAAATACCGATATCCGGAAGTTTTAGAAGACAAGTCTATAGTCGAGATTAGACGTATCAAAGCTCGGATGGAGTCCGAAAGACTTCCGCTAGGTGTTGATTCGACCAGACACATGAAACTTGGTCGAGGTTCGCTCAGTGACATTGAATGGGTCATCCAACTTATGCAACTGAAGCATGGCAATCAGTTTCCAGAAATCAGAACACCTGAAACCCTCAAAGCTCTAGATGCCCTAGTTGAGCACGGGCTAATCGAACAGCACGATGCCAGAGTCCTTCGCGAAGCGTGGGTTTTCTGTTCGAGGGTGAGATCGGCTTCCATGCTTTGGTCGAATAAGCGTTCTGATGTTCTGCCAACCGATCGTCGCCACCTAGAGGGTATGGCCAGGATTCTTGAGTATCCTCGAGGATCGGCAAGCTTACTTGAAGAGGAATACCTAGCGAAGACTAGGCGAGCCCGGATGGTCTTCGAGAAACTGTTCTTCGCTTAAATGCAGTGTGGGCCACCAGATTTGGTGACCCACAGAGCTTGTTGGAATTAGACCCCGTAGTAAAGTTCAAACTCGTAAGGATGCGGGCGTTGAGCAAAGGGCTTAATCTCGCGCTCACGCTTGTAGTCAATCCAAGTCTCAATCAAGTCCTTGGTGAACACATCCCCAGCCAACAGGTATTCGTGGTCAGCTTCTAGAGCCTTTAGAACTTCATCCAGAGAGCCAGGAACCTGAGGGATGTTCTTCGCCTCCTCAGCCGGTAGCTCGTACAGATCCTTATCAACTGGAGCGTGTGGTTCGATGCGGTTCTTAATGCCATCAAGGCCAGCCATTAGCATGGCCGCGAAAGCCAAGTAGGGGTTTCCGGAGGCATCCGGAGCTCTGAATTCAATACGCTTAGCCTTTGGATTCGTTCCGGTCATTGGGATACGAATAGCTGCAGAACGGTTACCTGCGGAGTAAACGAGGTTTACTGGTGCTTCAAAGCCAGGCACAAGTCTGTGATAGCTGTTTACTGTTGGGTTGGTAAATGCCAAAAGACTTGGAGCGTGCTTTAGTATTCCACCGATGTACCAACGAGCGATGTCTGATAGTCCACCATAACCGTTCTCATCATAGAAAAGTGGCTTGCCATCCTTCCACAATGATTGGTGCACGTGCATACCCGAACCGTTGTCACCGAACAGCGGCTTAGGCATGAATGTTGCTGTCTTGTTGTAGTTGTAGGCGGTGTTTTTCACAATGTACTTGAACTTCAGAACATCATCACCGGCATTTAGCAGAGTGTTGAATCGGTAGTTGATTTCACATTGTCCAGCCGTGCCAACTTCGTGGTGGCTACGCTCAACCGAAAGACCTGCCTTTTCTAGATTAAGAACAATCTCATCTCTTATGTCAGCAAGATGGTCAACTGGGGAAACAGGAAAGTAGCCGCCTTTGTAAGGGGTCTTGTTACCTAGGTTTCTACCACCATCAGATTCTGATTCGCGAGCTGAATTCCACGCTCCCTCGATTGAATCGACATAATGGTAAGCGGTGTTTGACTTAGTCTCGTAGCGAACCTCGTCGAAGATAAAGAATTCAGCTTCAGGAGCGAAGTATGCGGTGTCGGCAATTCCAGTTGAGGCAAGATACGCTTCTGCCTTCTTGGCTACCTGTCTTGGGTCACGCCCATAGATCTCACCGTTTCTTGGGTTGTAAATGTCGAAGTTGATGACAAGAGTCTTCTCAACACGGAATGTGTCTAAGTATGCGGTTGTCACGTCGGGGATAAGTTGCATGTCGGACTCGTGAATCGAAGCGAATCCACGAATTGAGGAGGCATCGAAAAGCTGCCCATTGACGAAGAAGTCTTCGTCGATTTGGCTTACCGGCAAGTTGAAGTGCTGCTGCACTCCAGGAAGGTCGGTGAATCTAACGTCAAGGAACTTTACGTCTTCGTCCTTGATGTACTTGATTACCTCTGAAGCTGATTTGAACATGTGAGTCCTTCAAGGTCTAAGGGATTTGAGAGCCTTATCGCGCTCATCACAACTTTATAGCCCTAGCCTTGACTGTGTTTGTTGGTTATGTTTCAGGGATGTAAAAAGTTTTACCTATCTCATTTTTCGAGATGGACGAATCTTCATCGGGTCGATTCCCTTAGGAATAGGCATACCAAAGCGGGTATCCAAAGCGGTGAGGCGGTTTTGAACCGCCCTGATTTCATTTCTATTCAGGGTTCTCTTAAGCTTCCTAACTGCCTTTTCTAGACCCTTCAGTGGAACACCGTCGCCATTATTGGAGCAGTAGATCTGGTGCACAGCCACACCCTGGGCAACACGCTGGACCTTCCGTCTCTCATCTTCGAGTAACGCTTTAGTGCTTGTTTGGCTTCCGTCACCCAGAAGCACAACGCCAGCAGGACCAACAACCCTAAATACTGTGTCTTTGGTGCGTGGATTCATCGCTACTGGCTGCTGAG
>JBJTHM010000126.1:0-5940 GCA_046094465.1 Rhodoluna sp.
TTCCAGAAGCAGGGAACTTGAAGATCATCTTCTCAATGTTTCCAGTGAACTTTGGAGCACCACTAACAGAAGCTATTGGGTTTCTTACCAATTCACATGAAGATGCGCCACAGGTTGACAACATGAATCCACCGTAAGAGATAAGCAGCAATGGGTTGGTGCTTGCAGTAACAGTTGTGATGTTCCATACAGTCGACCACTTTGCTGCCATTTTTGACATCAGATCACGTGCGTCGGTACGTGCATCAAGTGCATCCTGGTAGTCCGAATCGTCTACTGATGGTAGAGGCTCGATTGAGGTGTAGTAAGCGTCTTCGAACAATGACTTGTAAGAAGCGTTAGTACGTGCACTCTGAAGAACCTTCTTACCCTTAGCCAATGCAACAAGAGCGTGAACTGCACCTGGTCCAGGACCAAAGATCTGCCAGTCTGGCTGGAAAGCGTCATACTTCACAGTTAGTGAGAAGTTGTCGTCGCTTAGATCGAATGATTCTGCACGAGTGTGGTCGTCATATGCTCCACCGTAACCAGAAGAGTCGAACACAGAACCAGCATCTGACATTGGGTCGCCCAAGCCAGCCTTGATTGAGTAGTCGCTGCTAGAGATTGCGTGGCTTAGTAGAAGGTCCTGTGCAGTGATTAGAGTTCCGTCTGAGTAACGAAGACCCTTCTTCACAGTGTAGGTTACCGAGAAACATCCGAACTCGTCGTTAGTTGCTGCGGTAGCACAGTTGTTTCTAGTGATTTTGAAAGTTCCGAAAGCAGTGTTACGTACCAACTGGGCCTTGTTGTTCCAGTAAGTAAAACCTGCACCAGTTGGGTAGACAACGTCTACGTTGGTGACAAGGTTCTTTCCATTAACAGCTGTGTTCAGACCAGACAGTGTGTTGCCCTCTTGGACAATCACGGTCTTGTTAGCTGCAGTAGCGTTCGCAGGAGCAAGGCTTAGACCTGTAACTCCAAGAACAGAGACTGCGACTAGGGCTAGGCCCTTGACCAGACTTTTCTTCATTGTTTCTCCTTGTTAATGTAGGGACAAATAGGTTAAGCCGAAGCCTAGGTCCCACTTGTTCCTTGGGTGTAAAAACTCTACAACGAATTTCACACCTGAAACAGGGGGTTTAACCCAAATCGTTACATTTCTTTACAGACCTTTATTTTGCAAAACTCCCCGTAAATAAAGGGCTTCTGGGCTATCCGCAAGGCAACCTGCTAGTGTGGTCTAACGTTCAATTTGAACGCCGTTGCCCTGGTAGGGAAAATCGGTGAAAACCCGATGCTGACCCGCAACCGTAAATCCCCCCAAAAGGATGAGTCGGAATGCCTTCCAAGACAATGACTCCTTACATAAACCGTCGTGGTCTGCGGGTGGAGTCGGGTGGTAACAACCCGTCATCGCACAAGGATCGCAAACCAGAAAGGGTTGCGATGTCAACAATTACTAAAATTCGTAAAGTTCTTTTCTTTACGATTACTGCTTTTACAGTTCTTCTTCTAACGGCATGTTCCAGCGGAGGATACGGAAAAGATCTAAGTCCACAAACAAGCAAATTTGTTTTTGATAACTTTACTGAATCCAAATTCTTTGATCCATTCGAGACATCAAAAGGTGATGTTGGCTCAACAATGGAATCTCTCGTTCAGCTAACAGGGGTTGGCTACACGAAAGAAACCCTAAACAAATCAATCATGTGGCTCACTGAAAATACCAATCTTCTATCGAGCCCAGGCCTAGTGGCGCAATACATCTTTACTGCACACGCTGTTGGCTTCCAGGATGACCCGAGCGTGGCAACGCAACTGGAAACTCTGAAGAAAATTATCTCGGCAGATGGATCGGTTCCTGCAATCAATAACTTCTCCTATAGCTGGGTTGTGCTCGGTTTGCTTGCCGCTGATGAAAAAGAGTTAGCGCAGCTAGTTGCAAAAAAACTTTTTAGTTTCATTGAACCAGATGGCGGTTTGAAGTATGCCTTTGGTGACGTGAACTCACTTGCGGCAACAGACGTTACAGCATTTGCTTTGATGTCTTTCAAAGCTGTCGAAAAACTAGGCACAGCTGAAGACCAAGCTGCCATGACCTTGGCTATCAACCGAACGAAGAACTGGTTGATGGCAAGCCGCGATCCAGGATATTTTTGGCTAACCTATGGTGATGCAGATATCAGTGGTTCGGCCTATGCAATCATGGCTCTTAGCTCTGTGGGTGAAAATGTCGAGGACAGTGTTAAGTGGCTTCGAAGTCAAATTACCGGTGATGGCGGACTTGCAACTCCATGGTCTGCTCCTGACAGTGATTTGTTCAGTAGCAATCAGTCCATCTTAGCGCTGTCTAATTTGAACTTCATCGATACACTAAATAACTCAAAGTAGCCAGATGAGGCTGTTTGGTCGCCTAACCCTAATCGGTTTGGTCGTTATGGTAGCGGCTGGCTTTTGGTTGAACCAAAGCCAGCCAGCGGTAAAGAACAACGACACGGCGACTGTCTCCGAGGGGCAGTGTGCCAGTTCGGGCATCTCAGTAGTGATTGATTATGGAACAGATAGTGATCTAGACCTGGTTGAAAAGTGTGTTTGGAATTACACGGGTAACTCGTGGAATCTTCTGAAACTGAGCGGATTAGAGATAACCGGTACTCAGAAATACCCAGCAGGTTTCATCTGCAGAATCAACAACATTCCGGGACCTGAAACTGAAAAGTGCATTGATACGCCGGGAGCTAAGAATGGCTCTTGGGCTTACTTTCTGGCTGAACCTGGAAGCAAGAACTGGACATACAGCTCTTTTGGCGCAGCTAGCCGAAAAGCGAAATGTGGCTGGGCCGAAGGATGGAGATTCTTGCAACAGTCCGAAGCTCTGAACACTCCCCCTCGAGCAAAACCCGTTACCAGCACTTGTGAAAAATAGTCTGCTGCACACGAGTAAAACTAACCCCCTAACCTGGTGGTTGGTTGGACTAAGTTTTGCACTAACTGCTTCCCTATCTGGAAACATTCTTGTGTTGGTGGGCATCGCCATAATCAGCATGTCTCTTGTGAAGCTTTTCAGAGGTGATGCTCCTTGGTCTAGATCGATTAGGTTCTACCTTCAACTAGCTGTGGCTGTAATTGTTATACGAATACTCTTTCGCATCATCTTCAATCTTGAAGTGGCACCCGAAAACACTTTCTTGAATCTGCCAGGCTTCGAAATCAACCTTGGTTTTGGATCGACGCTTCAACTGTTTGGACCAATCTCAGCCCTAAGTTTTAATTCAGCGATGACCGATGGTTTTAGATTAGCGGCCATCATACTTTCAGTCGGCATGGCGAACTCACTGGCAAATCCAAGAAAGCTCCTAAAAGCTACCCCCGGTGCGCTCTATGAAATTGCAACTGCAATCTCAATATCAATTAATCTCGCTCCGCAACTAATATCTAGTCTCATTCGAGTTAGGCGAGCGCGTGCACTGCGTGGGAGTGCACAAGGAGTGAAATCACTTACAGGAATAGTCATCCCAGTGCTAGAAGACACAATTGACCAGTCCCTTGCCTTGGCGGCATCAATGTCCGCAAGAGGCTTTGGTAGAAAAGGTTCGGTCAACAATTCAAGGTTATTCACCTCAAGATTTGTTGGCTTAAGCGCCCTAACCCTGCTCACTTCAGGTATTGCACTCCTACTGATAAGCCCAAACGCCCAGTTGATAGATCTTGGGCTGATTACAGTGGGGTTCACCCTAGCGGTGCTTTATATAAAGATGTCTGCTTTGGGATCTTCAAGAACTACTTATCGACCTCAGCCTTGGCGAGTTGGCGATGGGATCCTGCTGGTAGGTGCAACCTTACTTGTAGCTTTCGCATTCAGCGGGGTCCTTGCAAAATGATAAGTCTTCGAGATCTAACCTTCAATTACGTAAAGCCAGACGGAACTTTCTTAGGTGAGTCCCCACAACTAAATAGGGTCAACCTTGATATAGCCGCCGGTGAGTTTGCACTGCTATGTGGGCCAACCGGAAGCGGGAAGTCAACTTTACTGAAAACTCTAAACGGCCTCGCTCCAAATTTCACCGGCGGGATTTTGAGCGGGCAAGTACTGATTGATGGGAAGGACCTCACCGGTCAACCTCCTCACGAGTTTGCTCAGCTGGTGGGTTATGTGAACCAACAGCCAGAAGGTTTTTTCGTTGCAGACACAGTGGTTGACGAGATTGTCTATGGCGCTGAGCAACTGGGGTTTACGAGAGGGAAAATAAAAGAAAACCTCGAAAAGATTTCAGAAATTCTAGACATTGCCGATCTGCTTGAGAGAGACCTAGCAACTTTATCCGGTGGACAACAGCAACGTGTTGCTATCGCATCAGCCCTAATTGCCGGTCAAAAGATTCTCTTGCTTGATGAGCCGACTTCAGCACTAGATCAAAAAGCAGCCATCAAAGTACTTAGCACATTAAGGGAATTAGCCCATGAGCATGGCGTTACTGTTCTCCTGGCAGAACATCGAATTTCCAGAGTAATCTCCGAAGTCGACTCGATGGTAGTGGTTCATGGAGATGGCAGTGTCACTAAAGGGCCCGTCGCAACACAATTCAAAGACGCCAGATTTGCTCCTCCCATCATCGAACTTGGTATGAAACTTGACTGGGACCCGCTGCCAACAGATGCCTATTCAGCCAGTGCAATATGGTCAAGTAATCCTCATAAATTTGAGCCTTTGCAGAAAAGCAAACCTACTCAAGTAACAATCGAGATAGAAGAGCTCACGGTTAGTTTCGGTTCGCTAAGAGCACTTGATATTCCTGAATTGAAAATCTTCGGGAATCAGGTGACCGCGATCATGGGCGAGAATGGCTCAGGTAAGACCACTCTCTGCTGGGAAATGCAGGGACTCGGCACCAAAGAACAAGGCCGGGTTAGTGTCAACGGTTTAGAAATAGACAGTGCTACCGACTCCGAGCGATTGGCTCTAGTTGCCATGGTTCCCCAACGGGCCGCTGATTTACTGTTCCTAAATAGCCTCGCTGAGGAGTTTGCTGAGTCCGATCGTTTTGCACAGATGAGCCCAGGTGCAACGGGTGATGTTTTCCAGAAACTAACTGGTCGACTGGACACCAGCCTGCACCCACGAGATCTCTCTGCCGGACAACAATTGGCACTGGTGCTAGCCATGCAAATAGTCAAAAAACCTAAGGTTCTCATTTTTGATGAACCCACCAGAGGATTGGATTATGCTGCTAAAAAATCATTGGTGAAGCACCTGGAGTCGATAAGAGATTCTTCAAGGAGCATTGTTCTAGCAAGCCACGATATTGAATTCGTAGCCATGGTAGCTGAAAGAGTAATAGTCCTGAAAAAGGGAAAAGTCATTCAGGACGGAGATGTTGCAGATATCATCGGCACAGCAGGCTCGTTACCTTCGCAGATATCTCAAATTACTAAAACGTCTGGACTGATAAACAGCGAGCAGGTCATCGCATGAAAAAAGTTCTCTCCAGCATATCTGTCTCGATAGCAGGTCTGGCTAGCCTGCTCATGTTCTGCTGGCCACTTCTGATTTCTTCGGCTACTACTAGTGAAACTCAAGTGGCTCAGACTGTGTTTATTGTTCTAATGCCACTTACGCTGATTCTGATCATCATGGAATTTGCAAGTGGAGAGATTGGTTCCAAACAACTGGCTCTCCTGGGGGTTCTGATCGCCTTAAACGCAGTAATCCGGCTCCTAGGGGCAGGAACAGCTGGCATTGAAACTGCATTTTTCCTAGTGATACTCGGTGCCTTTGTATTTGGCAGTGGTTTTGGTTTCATTCTTGGTGCAAGTTCAATTTTTGTTTCTGCTTTACTAACCGGTGGAATCGGTCCATGGTTGCCATTTCAAATGATGGGCGTTGGCTTAGTTGGTTTGGGAGCAGGATTTATCCCCAGATCAAAAAAGATCTGGCTAAGAAATGTCGCGCTGATTAGT
>JBJTHM010000127.1:0-2734 GCA_046094465.1 Rhodoluna sp.
CTTAGCACGCAGCGTAACAGTGTCACCACTTTGAGCTCCAGGCTTCACCTCAATTTCCTCGGTGCCATCGAATGTTTCTATCTTTACCGAAGTTCCAAGAACAGCATCCTGCAGAGGAACTTCTAAAGTTGCCACGAGGTCATCACCGTTACGTTCGAAGTGTTCATCAGAAATAACCGAGACCTCAACGTAGATATCTCCCTGCGGTCCTCCAGCAAACCCAACTTCACCTTGACCGGTGAGTTGTAATCTGAGACCATGCTCGACACCACCAGGAATGTTCAAATCCAGAGTTCTCTTTGCTCTGGTTCTGCCTTGCCCGCGACAGTCAAGGCAAGGATCAGGGATGGTTTGGCCATACCCGCGACAGGCATTGCAGGGTGCGCTGGTCACAACGTTGCCAAGCAGTGATCGAACCTGACGCTGTATGGTTCCAGAACCTCTACAGATGTCACAGGTTTTTGGACTGGTGCCTGGTCGACAGGTGGTGCCAAGGCACGTGTTACAGACCACAGCAGTATCAATCTCGAGTTGCTTCTCAACCCCAAAGACAACCTCGGCAAGAGTCAGCTCAACCCTAATCAGTGCATCTTGGCCACGTTCAGCCATAGACCTCGGGCCTCTGCGTTGCCCGCCACCAAAGAAGTTTTCAAAAATGTCACCAAATCCAAAACCTCCCATATCTCCAAACATCGCACCACCGTTGTCATACTGTGCTCGCTGATCTGGATCACTTAGCACCTCGTAGGCATGAGTCACTTGCTTGAAGCGCTCTTGTTCGGCTTCAGTCGGGTTCATATCTGGATGCAATTGACGGGCTAGTTTCCGATAGGCCTTTTTGATTTCATCTGGGCTAGCGTCTCGATTGACACCAAGCACTTCGTAGTGGTCTTGCACCTAAACCTCTTCTTCTTTTGAAAGCAGTTTGGCTAAAGCTAAAACTGCGGCAAAGTTTCTCGGATAGTTCATTCTCGTTGGGCCAACCACAGCGACCTTGGCAACCTCGGTGCCCTGGTTCGAATAACTAGAAATCAGAAGGGAGCTGTTTGATAACTCATAGACCGAATTCTCTGAGCCAATGATCGCTCTTGGTCGCTCTGCCTCAAGCTGCCAGGAGTTTAATACCTGCCAGATATCACTCTGCTCATCAAAACTCTTTACTAAATTGGCTAGGCTTCCAGCAAACTGCTGCTCATTTTTGAGAAGGTTTGCAGTGCCAGCAAAGGCGATCTTGTCCTGCTTGTTGGCATCAAGCAGAAGTTCAATTCCCGAAATGATAGTGCTGGCATTTTCACGAAGCTCAACTGGAACCTTCAGCACCAGATTTGCTAACTTGTCCACCGAGGATTCTACAGATTTACCGGCCAACTCTTGAGAAATCTTCAGCCTAATTGAACCAAGTTCACTCGATGAGATGTCCGTTCTAAGCAGAACGACATGCTGCTGAATTCTTTCGGCATCAGTAATCAAAAGTATTACCAACCGGTTATCTGAAATTTTTACCAACTCGACGGTTGTTACAGAAACAGATTTCAGATTTGGATACTGGACGACCGCAGCTTCACCAGTTGCTTTGGCCAGAAGCTGTGCCGAGGTTTGCAACTTCTCATCAAGATCCGTTAGTTGGTCCAGTGTTTTTGAGAAGATCCGGTTTAGTTCGACCAGATTCTTCTTTATTTCAGTGGCCAGGGCTTCAACCTGAACCAGTTGGTCAACAAAAACTCGATAGCCCTTATCGGTTGGGATTCTCCCCGAAGAGGTGTGTGGGGCAACGATGTAGCCCTCTTCTTCGAGGTGAGCCATATCGTTTCTGATAGTTGCACTGGAAACCCCGAAGTTGTATTTCTCCACAAGGGATTTAGAGCTCACTGGCTCGTTGGTGGCAATGAAGTCCTCAATAATTGCACGCAGAACGGCCATATTGCGCTCTGAGATCATCATGACTCCTTGGGAAAGTGAAAACTAGCACTCTAACTACTAGAGTGCCAATTCTACTTTACAAAGCGGATTGAGATCGGGTAGCGATATTCCTTCAGCTTGGAAGCTGCGATGGTTGCTTGAATTGTAAATATCAAAGCAACTACTTCGATTATCGCCCAGAGCGGTAATAGGACTATGAAGCCAATAAATACAGTCATTACTCCAAGGACACCGGTAGTCACCGTCACAATCAACATCGTCAGCTGAAAGTTCATCGACTCGGTTGCATGCCTGCGATCAAATTCTGTTGCCGTGGTGAGGCCTCTGATAATAAGCCCTGGAACCCAGAGTAAGAAGATGGTGATGAAGGTCAGAAGCGCTAGGAATCCCCCAATGATAGGAATCAAATGTGACCACATGGCTAACTGACCGGTTGATCTTGGAATGTCGGCAGGAGCGTTCTCTGATTCCATAACTAAATCAACGGTTTGCTTTCCGCATTTAGGGCAAAATCTACCCGCATCGAAATTCTCTTGGCAACTAAGGCAATATCCCATGCTTTTCCTCTCCCCTCTTAGTCTAAAAGCCCAAAACCTTACGGATAACTAAATCCGCCAAAAGCCGGCCTCTCAAACTAAGCGTCAAACGATCCCTAAAAACTTCCTCTGGAACCACTAAGCCCTCCGCTATAAGTCCGGCAACAAGATCAGAACTTGCAAAGCCCAAACCTTTGAGTTCGCTGAGACTCATGCCCTCAACTAAACGTAACTCGAGCATTACCTTCTCGATTTTTCTGTCCTCGTCACTAATACTC
>JBJTHM010000128.1:0-10378 GCA_046094465.1 Rhodoluna sp.
GAGCAATCTGGCTAATTTGTAACTCGGGCGTGTCGCGAAGGGCTAAAGTTATCTCTAGTGGACCTGAAAGGCTCAATTGAACCAAGATAAGACCTACGAATTGCTGGTGGTCACCGGCATGTCTGGAGCGGGTCGCTCCACAGTAGGCAAGGCACTTGAGGACATGGACTGGTACGTCGTAGACAACCTTCCACCGCAGTTGATTAAACCAATGGCAGAACTTTTTAGCCATTCGGATCGAGAATTGCCAAGACTAGCCGTCGTAATCGATGCCAGGGGTGGGGAACTCTTTCAAGATCTTGCTGAAATCATTGATCTTCTCAAGGCCGGAAACATAAAAGCAGAGGTGCTTTTTCTAGAGGCGAACGACGCAAGCCTGGTTAAAAGATTTGAGCAAGTTCGCAGACCACATCCGCTTCAGGGAGATGGAACCATAACCGACGGCATTCAAGCTGAGCGTCAGCGACTTTTACCGCTACGTGAAAAAGCCGATTACATTATCGATAGCAGTGATTTGAATGTGCATCAACTGTCTCAAAAGATATACGAGAGTTTTGCAAGTGGCGAATCAAGTATGCTCAACCTACTGGTCCATAGCTTCGGATTTAAGTATGGTGCTCCCAGCGACGCAGACCTAATTGCCGATATGCGTTTTCTGCCGAATCCTTTCTGGGATGAATCGCTTAGACCTTTCACTGGAGAAGACGAAAGAGTCGCAAAATTCGTCCTAAGCCAAGAAGGTGCAGAAGATTTCATTAGCAACTATGTTGCTGCGCTAAAGCCAGTCCTTCATGGATACCTGAAAGAAAACCGCAAGCACGCCGCTATTGCAATTGGCTGCACAGGAGGCAAGCATCGTTCTGTGGCCGCTGCAATTGAAATAGCCAAACGGCTTAGCTCAACTCCTGGTGTCCAGGTTCGTGTTAAACATAGAGATTTAGGGAAAGAGTAGTAATGGCGTTAACAGCTGAACTTAAGGACGAGCTTGCAAGAGTTGACATTTCTAAGAGTTCTGTGCGAGCTGCTGAGCTTGCGACCATACTGCGATTCTGTGGTGGGCTTCATCTAATAAGTTCAAAGATTGTGATTGAGATTGAACTAGACACGGCTCAACTAGCCAGACGAGTAAGAAAAGACCTTGCCGATGTCTTCGGAGTTGATTCAGAGCTGGCAGTCATAGCAGCAAGTGGCATCAGGAAGTCATCGAAATATCAGGTTAAAGTGACCGATAACGCAGAAATTGTTGCAAGGCAGACTGGACTAATCGACTCTAGGAATCGACCAGTTAGGGGATTACCAGCATTTCTTGTTTCAGGTAGCAAAGCCGAAGCAGAAGCTGTTTGGCGCGGGGCGATTCTGGCGCACGGGTCCCTGACGGACCCAGGACGATCAGCAACTTTGGAAATTACCGCACCGGGCAATGAAGCGGCCATGGCGTTGGTTGGCATTGCCAGGAGGCTAGATGTTTCAGCCAAGGTTCGCGATGCGCGGGGTGTATACCGAGTGGTGGTTAGAGAACGTGAAGCCATCGTGGAGATTTTGAAGCATGTTGGTGCTCATTCAATCGTGTTGAAATATCTTGAACTGCAAATTCGCAGAGAAGTTAGAGGACAACAAAATAGACTCGCAAATTTCGACAATGCCAATTTGATGAGATCTGCTCAAGCTGCCGTGGCCGCCGGTCAGAGAGTTCGTCGGGCTATGGAGATTCTGGGCGATGACGTTCCAGATCATCTGAGAATGGCGGGAGAACTTAGACTGAAGCATAGAGACGCAAGTTTGGACGATCTGGGAAGGTTGGCAACACCACCATTGACCAAAGATGCAATCGCAGGACGAATAAGACGACTGTTGGCACTAGCCGATAAGGTGGCGGCTGAGCGGGGCATCCCTGGCACAGAATTGAATGTTAAAGAGTAAGCAAAGGAGCTAGACAGAAATGAACAAATACACCCTTCCAGATCTGAGTTACGACTACGGGGCTCTGGAGCCAAATATTTCAGGTCGAATCATGGAGCTGCATCACGACAAGCACCACTTGGCCTATGTGAATGGTGCAAACACAGCACTTGATGCTTTAGCCGAAGCCAGAGAGAAGAACGATCTGAGCATGGTGAACAAGTTCCAGAAGGACCTCGCTTTCAACCTTGCAGGTCACGTAAATCACACTGTCTTCTGGAAGAACATGTCGCCAGAAGGTGGCGATAAGCCAGTGGGTGAACTAGCTGCAGCGATTGACGAGTTCTTTGGCTCTTTCGATGCCTTCCGGGCTCACTTCACAGCTAGCGCCTTGGGAATTCAGGGTTCAGGCTGGGCAATTCTAGTTTGGGACATCTTGGGACAGAAGCTCATTATCGAGCAGCTTTACGATCACCAGGGAAACCTTGCAGTTGGCTCAATCCCGTTGTTGATGCTGGATATGTGGGAGCACGCCTTCTACCTTGACTACCAGAACGTCAAACCAGATTATGTCAAAGCATTCTGGAACATCGTTAATTGGGCAGATGTCCAAGCACGCTTTATCGAGGCTAGTTCGAACACGGCTGGACTTCTGCTACCCTAGAAGGAGTTAGTCCACCCGTTGTTGCGTGGCAAATTTCCTCAAAAAATCCTTAGACATGCGCTGAAGCGCCTAGAAATATTGGAGTCAAAACATGACCACACGCGTTGGAATCAATGGTTTCGGACGTATTGGACGCAACTTCCTTAGAGCTGAAATAGCCAAGGGTACTGACCTTGAGATCGTCGCTGTGAACGACTTAAGTGATCCAAAGGGACTGGCTCACTTGTTCAAATACGACTCTGTGACAGGACGACTGGACCGCGAAGTCACTGTTGACGGTCAAAACATAATTGTCGATGGCGTGGTTGTGAAGGTTCTGGCGGAGCGAGACCCAGCTAATCTTGGCTGGGGAGACCTGGGAGTAGATATTGTCATCGAATCAACCGGACGCTTCACTAACGCTGAGGATGCTAGAAAGCATTTAGATGCTGGAGCTAAGAAGGTAATTATCTCAGCTCCTGCTACAGGTGAAGATGGCACATTTGTGATTGGTGTGAACGAAGATCTATACGACCCAACACAACACCACATTATTTCGAACGCATCTTGCACCACCAACTGCCTAGCACCGCTGGCTAAGGTCTTCAACGATGAGTTTGGAATCGTAAATGGACTAATGACTACCGTGCACGCATACACGGCCGACCAAAACCTTCAGGATGGACCACACTCTGATCTAAGAAGAGCAAGAGCTGCAGCCATAAACATTGTTCCTTCCACTACTGGAGCAGCCAAGGCAATTGGACTCGTCCTGCCTGAATTGAAGGGAAAGCTAGACGGTTTTGCTCTTCGCGTGCCAGTGCCAACCGGCTCGATTACTGACCTCACCTTGGTTTCTAAGCGCGAAGTAACAATCGAGGAAATTAAGGCTGCATACAAGGCAGCAGCAGCTGGTTCGCTAAAAGGCATTCTCAAATACACCGAGGATGAAATCGTTTCAAGTGACATCGTTACTGACCCGCACTCATCAATTTTTGACGCTGGGTTGGTAAGAGTTATTGGGGGAACAACAGTTAAGTTGTCCTCTTGGTATGACAATGAGTGGGGTTACTCAAACCGCTTAGTTGACCTAACTGAGTTGGTAGCGAGCAAACTCTAGTCAATGCGCACCCTCAAGGATCTTCCTGACCTAACCGGAAAAAGAGTCATACTTCGTTGTGATTTCAACGTTCCTTTAGACGGCGAGCAAATCACTGACGATGGTCGCATTCGTGCTTCACTCCCAACAATCAATTGGCTGACATCCCATGGCGCAAGGGTCATCATTATCAGCCACCTTGGCAGACCTGAAGGTTCCCCAGATCCCCAATACAGCCTGGCTCCGGTAGCAAAAAGATTGGCGGAGCTACTGGATAGGAACGTTTCTTTCTCCTCAGTGATAGTCGGTTCTGAGTCAACCGCGAAGGCAGAGTCCCTGCAAGATGGCGAAGTGCTGCTGCTGGAGAATCTCAGATTCAATCCTGGCGAAACTGCGAAGGATGCATCCGAACGTGAATCTTTTGCAAAAGAGTTAGCTGCACTTGCCGAAATCATGGTCAGCGATGGCTTTGGAGTGGTGCACAGAAAACAAGCGAGCGTATAAGAACTTGCACAAATGCTACCTAGTTGCGCTGGATTACTCATTGAAGCCGAGTTGAAAGTGCTCGAGCAGCTTACTGAAAGGCCAAGCAAGCCATATGTTGTTGTGCTCGGTGGATCGAAGGTTTCAGACAAACTCGGTGTCATTGATCATCTGCTACCCAAGGTGGACGCTCTTCTAATTGGTGGGGGGATGCTCTTTACCTTCTTAGCTGCAAACGGGCTTAAGGTTGGTTCCTCTCTTCTGGAAAAGGACCAAATCGAAACCTGCCGAGAATATTTGTCGAAGGCTCAAGCACTAGGTGTAAATATCCATTTGCCAACTGACATTGTTGTCGCAAATAAATTTGCCGCCGTGGCCGATTACGAAATCGTGCCTGCAGATCAAATTGAATCCAGTGCTTTTGGTGAAAAAGCAATCGGCTTAGACATCGGGCCAACATCTGCTGAGAACTTTGCCGGAGTGATTTCTTCGGCTAAAACAGTTTTCTGGAATGGGCCTATGGGAGTGTTTGAATTCGAAAACTTCGCCAATGGGACAAAAACGGTTGCTCAAGCGCTAACCCAGGTGACCGGCCTTTCAGTTGTCGGTGGTGGGGATTCAGCCGCAGCGGTAAGGCAACTAGGTTTCTCCGATGACCAGTTCGGTCACATCTCAACTGGTGGCGGAGCTAGCCTAGAATTTTTAGAGGGAAAGAAGCTCCCAGGTCTGGAGGTCCTAAAGTGAGTCAAGAACGTATTCCGTTTATTGCTGGAAACTGGAAGATGAACCTCGATCACCAACAGGCCATAGCACTGGTTCAAAAATTAGCCTGGACACTAGCCGATGCAAGTCATGACTATTCAAAGACAGAGGTAGCGGTGTTTCCACCATTTACCGATTTACGAACTGTCCAAACCCTCATTGACGCTGAAAGATTTGAGATAAAACTCGGTGCTCAAGATCTGAGCCAGCATGACTCAGGTGCATACACCGGAGAGATCTCTGGCGCTTTCTTGAAAAAACTTGACGTGAAGTATGTAATAGTCGGTCACAGCGAACGCAGAAGCTATCACGCTGAGTCTGATGAGATTGTCAAGGCTAAAGTTTCTGCGGCATTTAGACATGGACTTGTGCCGGTAATTTGTGTCGGGGAGACTCTAGAAGAACTCGAAGAGCATAGTCAAAGCGCAATTCCGCTCGATCAACTAGAGAAAGCGCTATCAGGGCACCAGGAAATTAGTGAATTCATCGTTGCCTATGAACCGGTTTGGGCCATAGGAACGGGTCAGGTTGCCACTCCAAAGCAGGCTGCCGAAGTCGCCAATAAGCTGCGAGATAAGATTTCAACCTTGATCGGCCCTGAGGTTGCAGCTGCGACCAGAATTCTCTACGGGGGCTCTGTAAAGGCGGCAAATGTCGCAGGATTCCTAAAAAGCCCTGAAGTTGACGGAGTTTTGGTTGGAGGAGCGAGCTTGCAGGTAGAAGAGTTTTCGGGCATAGCACGCTTCTTGAGGCATCTAACCTTATAATTTAGAGGTGGGTGAAAACCCCATAAACAAGAAAGAACCCAAAACATGACTGGAATTCTGATTGCCCTGCGTATTCTGCTTGGCGTAACCAGCTTGCTACTTACCTTACTAATTCTTCTTCACAAGGGCCGTGGTGGCGGACTTAGCGACATGTTCGGTGGCGGAATAACCAGCACCATGGGCTCTTCCGGTGTCGCAGAGCGCAATCTGAACAGAATCACAATCATCCTTGGTCTGGTTTGGGTAATTACCGTGGTGATTCTTGGACTAGCCTCAACTTACGGCTGGGCGTAATCGATGAACATGAATACTTCAGCAATTCGCGGATCTAGAGTAGGCGCTGGACCATCTGGTGAGCAGGCAACTGGTCCACAAGCTGAAAGAATTCAAAGAACTTTTTACTGCATCAATAATCACAGCTTTTCCCCGCTCTTTGCAGCGAATGTTGATGCAGAGGAACTTCCCAACGAACTTGACTGTCCACACTGTGGTCTTCCTGCGGGTATGGACAAGGACAACCCTCCAGTTGTCGCAAGACACGAACCATACAAAACTCACCTGGCTTACGTTAAAGAACGTAGAACCGAAGCAGAAGCAAAAGCACTCCTAGATGAGGCAGTAGCGGCTGTTAGAGAACGACGCGAGAGGCTTCTAGCTGAGGCCAAGGCAGAGGTCAAGAAAAACGCAAAGGCTGTTAAGCGCTAACAGCTCCAAAATGTGGCTCCAGCCGCTTCATCGATAAACCACAGAGTTGCACCTGCAGTTGCTACCTCGGCAGCTGGGAGATCACATTCAGGATTCCTGTGCACATTTTCGATGGCTTCGGCTTTATCAATTCCACTCACCACAAAGAAAATTTCCTTTGAAGCATTAATCAATTGCATTGAAAATGAAAGTCGCTCCGGTGGAGGCTTAGGCGAATCTTGTTCAGCGACAATTACCTTTTCACTGTGTTGATGTCCTGGGAACAAAGATGCGACGTGCCCATCCGGCCCCATGCCTAAAATGGTTAGATCCATCGCAGGTGGTTTACCTGAAAAGACTTCGAGCATGTGCTTTTCAAAGCTTTCTCTGGCTTCCAAAAGATTATTTGCTGTATCAGATGCAGGGAATTGGTGAATGTTTTGCTTTGGAATGCTCAACTTGGCTAACAGAGCTTCATTGGCCTGATTGAAGTTTCGATCCGGGCTATCTGATGAAACAAATCTTTCATCACCAAACCAGATTTGCACATCACTGAAATCGACAGTCGCGATTCCTGCATTCTGAGAAAGGTGTTTCAGTGTGAGAATCCCGACTGTACCACCGGTTAAAGCGATGTGAAAAGTGTCTTTATGGTTTTGCAGCCGATCTAGAATCTCTAAAGATGCTTGTTCCGCCACGTCCTGGGCATTGACAGCTTTCCTTGTCTCAACCGATTGATTCATCAATTACTTCTTTAGAACAGTAGGGGATTTGCGTTTTGTGCCAAATCCTTTAGTTATCAGTTTTCCAAAAATGTCATCGCTATCGAGCCGGCGTAAATCTTCAATAAGGCAATCACGTAGCGAACGACGGGGAAGCGAAATGTCTCTGGTTGGTTGCGAAGGCTGGATAAGTGTTGCAACATCAGGGATGTTGCGAACTATCTCTACGTTTCCTGATTTCCTAACTAGTTTGACACCTTTTATGCCAGCGACAGCTTTACCTCGAACAGTTCTTATGAGTTTTACCTCAACTTTGAGTTTCATCTCTAACCATGCGGCTAGGAGATCGGTGCTCGGAGAATCAACTGCTCCCGTTACTTCAACCTCAAGCACTGGGTCATAGGGGGGTTGGTCGAGAATAGCTGCCAGTTGAGCTCGCCAAAGAGTCAAGCGAGTCCAGGCGAGATCGCTGTCACCTGGTGCATAGGTCTTGGCAAGGTTTGAAAGCCACGCGTACGGATCTGGTTGAACAGCGGCGTCGGTGATTCTGCGCTGGGCAATGCGTCCAATCGCCGATGCTGAAGGCTTTTCCGGAGCAATCCCAGGCCACCAAGCAACCACCGGTGCGTCAGGAAGTAGAAGGCCAGTTACCAGGCTCTCGTGATCGCTGGCAGCTTCACCGTAGGCGCGCAAGACAATAACTTCTGAAGCTCCCGCGTCACCACCAACACGAATTTCCGCATCAAGCCTTGGCTTCTCAGACTTCTTCTTCTTATCCTCTGCCAAAACAATGCTTCGACACGGGTGTGCCTTCGATGCCTCGTTGGCGGCCTTGACCGCTTCTTCCAAGCCGTTGAAATCCGTTTCGATTATTAGAGTCAGAACTCGTCCAAGCGCAACAGCACCACCCTCGTCGCGAATGTCAACAAGTTCCCTGGAAACTTGCGAGATGGTTGTGTTCGGTAGGTTCTTGATCATGGTCTTCTCCAGGCTCTACCGTCTTGGGCCATCATTCGGTCAGCAGATACAGGACCCCAGGTGCCAGGGCGATAAGGTTCTGGTTTTCCATTCTTAGACCAGAACTCTTCGATCGGATCTAGAATCTTCCAAGAAAGTTCAACTTCCTCATGCCTCGGAAATAGCGGGGGATCGCCCAAGAGAACATCTAGGATAAGTCTTTCGTATGCTTCTGGTGAAGCTTCAGTAAAGGCATGACCGTAACCAAAATCCATCGTTACATCTCTAACCTGCATGCCTACGCCTGGAATCTTTGAACCAAATCTGATAGTGACCCCCTCATCAGGCTGCACTCTGATCACCAGAGCATTCTGTCCCAACGCCGAAGTTTGATTAGCGCCAAAAATTTGTTGTGGGGCACGTTTAAAAACTATGGCAATCTCAGTTACTCTTCGGCCCAGGCGTTTTCCAGCTCTTAGATAGAAAGGCACTCCAGCCCAACGTCGAGTGTTGATATCCAGCCTCATCGCAGCATAAGTTTCTGTGACTGATTTCGGGTTCATTCCCTCTTCTTCAAGGAAACCGGTAACCTTTTCGCCACCCTGCCAACCGCCGGTGTATTGGCCTCTAGCGGTGTATTTAGCTAGGTCTGTTGGAATCCTAACTGCCGATAAAACCTTCTCTTTTTCAGCTCGTAAATCAACTGCATCAAATGAAACAGGTTCCTCCATAGCAGTCAGTGCCAGAAGCTGCAGGAGGTGATTCTGGATAACATCTCTTGCTGCTCCGATACCGTCGTAGTAGCCGGCTCGACCACCGACACCGATGTCCTCTGCCATGGTGATTTGAACGTGATCGATGTAGTTGTTATTCCAAAGTGGTTCGTAGAGTTGGTTTGCAAAGCGAAGGGCAAGAATATTCTGAACAGTTTCCTTGCCCAGATAGTGATCAATCCTAAAAATGGAATCGGCTGGGAAGACAGACTCGACAACTTCATTCAGTTCTCTTGCAGAAGCAAGGTCATGGCCAAAAGGCTTCTCGATTACTACACGACGGAATTGGTCAGGCTTTGGATCGGCTAAACCAGAACGCGAAAGCTGCTGAGTGACAATAGGGAAGGCCTTCGGGGGAATCGACAGATAGAAAGCGTGGTTACCGTTTGTGCCTCGTTCCTTATCTAACTGCTGAATTGTTTCGCGAAGTCGGTCAAACGCTGAATCGTCATCGAATTCGCCACTGACGAATCTGATACCTCTGGATAACTGGGCCCACACTTCCTCACTCCAAGGAGTTCTAGCGTGTTCCTTTACAGCATCGTGCACGACTAGTCCAAAGTCTTGATCTTCCCAGTCTCTTCTAGCAAAACCAACCAGAGAGAAACCTGGCGGTAAGAGGCCACGATTGGCAAGATCGTAAACTGCCGGCATCAGTTTTTTACGGCTGAGATCGCCTGTCACACCGAAAATAATGAGCCCTGCAGGACCTGCAATTCTGTTTAATCTACGATCATCAGGATCCCTCAGTGGATTATTACCCGGGCCTAACCTAACCGGCGACATTAGTTAAGTCCTTCGATCAGATCACGGAGCATCGCAATTTGAGATCTTGCTTCTGAAAGTTTGAGAGTGAGAACAGGGCGACCTAAATCGGCTAAAACCTTGGCATCGCCAGCGGCTTGGGAGGAAATCAATTCGCCAAAGGTGAAATCTCGACCAGGAACGTCTAGGTCTTGATCATAAGAGGCGACCAGTTGCAGGAAAACACCCTCGCGTGGACCACCCTTGTGATACTGGCCTGTGGAGTGCAAGAATCTTGGACCCCACCCTAAAGTTACAGGTCGTGAGGATGCCCTAGCTAGGCAGTCACGGAGTAATTCAACCGGAAGATCTGCTTCTCTGTCGAGGTATACCTGAAGTCCCAGATATGAATCTTCCTTAGTTTCACTCAAGAGTTTTTCTATTGCATCTTTGAGACTGTTGCTTGAATTTAGACCTAGATTAGCCTGATTTACCTCGATACCATCGCTACTAAATAACCAACTAGCGGCCTGTGTTTTCTCTGCAAGCATTCCACGAGCTGCGACTTTGGCGGATTCAACATCAGGCTGATCAAACGGATTAACCTCGATAAGGCGAGAGGCAACAGAAGTTGCGTATTCCCAGAGCATGAATTGCTCGGCCAAATTTCCTGCAACTAGGACTTCAGTGTCTGCGTCGTAATTGGCATTTTCTGAAACCGAGACGAGCACTAGATCTTCTAGATCTGCTTTAGCTTCATAACTGGCGCTGGATAAAACAATTGGGAGAATGCCTTTTTGATTCTTTCCAGTTGATTCAGCGATTAGTTGCTCTGCCCAGTCGGC
>JBJTHM010000129.1:0-4788 GCA_046094465.1 Rhodoluna sp.
AGTTTCGAAGTGATGCGTATGAGGAAATAGGTCGAATGCCCGCATCTTTAGGATTTTGTAACCGTCTGGGACCAGTTGGCCTAAATCTCTTGCAAGAGCAATTGGGTCACAGGCAACATAGATGATGTGTCTCGGTTGCAGTCTGATTAGTTCTGCAATTACTTGCCCACCAGCCCCGGACCGAGGTGGATCCAACACCACGGTGCTACCAGCAGTTAGCGACCCAGTGCGCTTTAGGTATTCATAGGTCGAAGTGGCAAGCGCTTTAAAGCCAGTCATATCAGCCAAATTCTTCTTGGCATCATTCACCGCCGAGATGTTGGTCTCCACCGAAGTGAGTTTAATCTCTGAGCCAAACTGTGTTGCGAGTGAACCAGAGAATAATCCAGCACCTCCGTATAGATCTAAGTTGTCTGCTTGGTCTTCAAAGCCAACAGCTGCCGCGAATTCAACCACCGTTTGGGAAAGCACTCTGGCGGCATTTTTATGCACCTGCCAAAACGCTCCTGGGCTAAGTCGATAGGTTCTTCCCAAAACCGACTCAATCAAAACCTGGTCGCCTTGGACTTTCTTATCGACTAGCCACTGCAGCCCACCGGTGTTTGATGCGGCTATTTGAATCTTCTTTACGTTTTGCCAGTTCTTTAGATGAAGCCCGAGTTCCTCGATTTCAGGCACCGCCAAAGGAATCGTCTTTACTCTAACCACCTCGTGGCTTCGTTCACGATAGAAGCCTGCATCACCAAACTCATCAACATGCAATTGCACTCTGGTTCGATAGTGCAAACCAGTTTCATCATCATCAATGCTCTCAACTGGAATATTCACTTCTAGTTTCGCAAAACGCTCCAAGCCCTCTTTTAGAACCTCAGCTTTTAGTTCTCGCTGCGTTGGTAATGCAATGTGACCAAATTCAACCCCACCGGCTACTGCAGATTTTTTCCAAAAGTGTTCGACCCTGTCTTTAGAAGCTTCTAGGACTTCGACTGTCTCTGCCCTGGCAAAGGATTTTCCATTATCTTCAAAAACTCTGGCGACAACTTTTTCACCCGGAATAGCATGGGAAACAAAAACCACGCGATTTTCGTGGCGAGCAACAAAAACTCCACCATGGGCAACTTTAGAGATAGTAAGTTCGAGTTCTTGGCCCAACCAATTAGTCTTCACCCACCAAGTGTTTCACAACAACTGTGTAGTCTTTTCCTTGTGACCAAACTTGTTCTCGCCTCAACCTCACCAGCAAGACTCAGATTGCTTCGGGATGGCGGCATCAACCCCATTGTGATTTCGCCTCACGTAGATGAAGAACGGGTAGCCGAGATGGCCATGGCTGCAGGTCAAATAAGCAACACCTCCGACCTGGTTCTCCTCCTTGCTAAAGCTAAAGCGGAGGCGGTAGGAAATAACCCAGCAACCCGGGGAGCACTGATTCTTGGCTGCGACAGTGCCTTAGATCTCGATGGTGAAGCGCTGGGTAAACCGCATGAACCTGAAGTAGCGATAGAGCGCTGGAAAGCCATGCGTGGTCGTTCCGGACGGCTATACACCGGCCACTGGCTGATAGATAATCGTGAGCCAGCTCTAATGCCACCGGCCAAAGGAAAAGCCACCAATACAACCGTCCATTTTGCGAATATCTCCGATTCTGAGGTTTTGGCTTATGTGGGAACGGGAGAACCTCTCAAAGTAGCAGGCGCTTTCACCATAGATGGGCTGGGAGGGGCATTTATCAAGGCAATTGAGGGCGATTCCCATACAGTAGTAGGGCTGAGCCTGACTACCCTTAGGGATCTGGTAATTAGCCTGGGAGTTGATTACCCGAGCCTTTGGCGCGCTTAGTAGGTAGGCTTAACAGTTATGACTGCCTCAAAACCAGCCAAAATCACTAAAGTCCTTGTCGCTAACCGCGGTGAGATTGCCGTCAGAATCATTCGAGCCGCAAAAGACTATGGCGTCTCATCAGTAGCCATCTACGCAGATCAAGACCGGGATGCGATGCATTCGAGAATGGCTGATGAAGCCTATGCACTCAATGGAACTTCAAGCGCTGAAACCTATCTTGTCATCGAGAAGATTCTTGATATTGCTAAACGTTCCGGGGCAAACGCGGTTCACCCTGGCTATGGCTTTCTTGCCGAGAATGCTAGTTGTGCCCGGGCTGTCCTGGATGCGGGACTGATTTGGATTGGGCCATCACCAAAAGCTATCGACCAGTTGGGCGATAAGGTTTCGGCTAGACAAGTGGCAGAAAAAGTTGGTGCTCCCCTAGCTCCAGGAACTCTAAATCCAGTGGCAGGAGCTAACGAGGTTTTAGATTTTGTTGCCGAGCACGGCCTTCCGATTGCAATCAAAGCCGCCTACGGGGGCGGTGGCCGCGGCATCAAAGTGGTCTATGAAAAAGATCAGCTTGAAGAGAGTTTTGAATCGGCAACTCGCGAAGCAATAGCCGCTTTCGGTCGAGGCGAATGCTTTGTCGAAAAGTATCTGGAAAAACCTCGTCACGTTGAAACCCAATGTCTGGCTGATTCATACGGCAATGTGGTCGTGGTCTCCACCAGAGATTGCTCGCTGCAGCGAAGACATCAGAAACTAGTCGAAGAGGCTCCTGCCCCCTTCCTCTCGGAAGATCAAGTCAAGCGGTTATACGAATCTTCTAAAGCAATCTTGAAAGAAGTTGGTTACCAGGGTGCTGGAACCTGTGAATTCCTAGTTGCTCAAGATGGCACCATTTCATTCTTGGAAGTAAACACCAGATTGCAGGTGGAGCATCCCGTATCGGAAGAAGTCACTGGACTGGATCTTGTTCGTGAGCAATTCAGAATTGCCGAAGGTGGCAAATTAGATTACCCAGACCCAGTAATTTCTGGTCACAGTTTTGAATTCAGAATCAATGGTGAAGACGCCGGGCGAAACTTTATGCCGGCACCTGGCACGGTTAGCAGATTTGTTGTGCCTGGTGGACCAGGGGTCCGTGTGGACACCGGAGTGGAATCTGGTGCAGAAATCAGTGGATCTTTTGACTCCATGATTGCAAAACTCATCGTCACAGGTTCCACCAGAGAGCAAGCCCTTGAGCGATCAAGAAGAGCGCTGGCTGAAATGCAAGTTGACGGAATGCCAACTGTTTTACCTTTCCACCGCAAGATTGTGAACGATCCAGCTTTTACCGGTGAGACAGGTAAATTCAGTGTCTATACCCGCTGGATTGAAACCGAATGGACCAATGACATTGAACCTTTTGCTCAGCTAGGTTCAAGTGAATCTGAAGCCGTTGAACGCAACAACGTTGTGGTTGAAGTCAACGGTAAACGAGTAGAGGTCAGTCTGCCAAAAGACGTCTTCCTCTCTGGTGGTAAGACAAAAGCGGCTAAGGCACCTAAGCGCAAAGCACACACCAACGTGCAGATTGACTCGGGAGCTCACTTGGTTTCGCAGATGCAGGCAACCGTGGTGAAGATTGCTGTTAACGAAGGTGACACTGTTCCCAAGGGGTCTCAGCTATTGGTGCTTGAAGCCATGAAGATGGAATCACCTCAGAACGCTCACAAGGATGTAGTGGTCAAAAAGATTCATGTGGCTGTTGGCGCAACTGTTCCTGCTGGCACTGTGCTTATGGAATTCGAAGAATAGCCAGTATTTATTTTCTCTAGGTGCTCTTCGCTAAACTAAAGCCATGAACCCTCTAGATGATCCAAAGGCGGATCCCTTTGAAATCGCTAAGCAAGCCGCAGAAGTTATCGCTGACAAATCTGGCATAGAGAAACTTGATATTGCGCTGACTCTTGGTTCTGGTTGGGCAAAGGCAGCCGATCTAATCGGTGAAACAGTTTCATCTATCCCCGCCGATGAAATCCCTGGTTTTAGATCAAGCAAGGTTGTCGGTCACGTTTCAACCATTCGCTCCATAGCTTTACCAAATGGTAAGCATGCTTTGGTACTTGGCGCTAGAACCCACTACTACGAAGGACACGGCGTTAGACCTGTAGTGCACGGTGTTCGAACTGCAGCACATTTGGGTGCCAAGATCATGATTCTCACAAACGGTGCCGGAGGAATAAAAACTTCTTGGGCACCTGGCACCCCGGTGCTAATCAGCGATCACATCAACTACACCAGCACGAGCCCAATTGAAGGCGCTAACTTTGTTGACCTAACCGATCTTTACTCCAAACGACTGAGAGATATTTCCAGAGAAGTTGATCCATCGCTTGACGAAGGCGTATACATGCAATTTCGTGGACCGCACTACGAAACTCCAGCTGAGGTGCAGATGGCGAAAATAGTTGGAGCGCACCTTGTTGGTATGTCCACGGCACTTGAAGCCATAGCGGCAAGGCAATCCGGCATGGAGGTGCTTGGTCTATCTCTAGCCACAAACTTAGCTGCGGGAATCTCTGCTACCCCACTTTCGCACGCTGAGGTTTTAGCCGCAGGCAAAGAAGCAGAGCCTAGAATAAGCAAACTGCTGGCCGAGATCATTAGCAAGCTCTAATTGATGTCAGATTTTCTTGCCTTAGCCAAAAACTGGTTAGCTCAGGATCCAGATCCGGTAACCCGAGCAGAGCTCGCAAAACTCATTGAAAAGAACGACCAATCCGCTCTCGCGGAGCGCTTCTCAAAGAGATTAGAGTTCGGCACAGCAGGCCTAAGAGGAGAACTCGGAGCTGGCCCAAATCGAATGAATCGTGTTCTGGTTGCCCAAGCGGCCCGTGGTTTGGGCATCTATCTTGGTAAGGATTCCAGCGTGGTTATCGGCTATGACGCCAGAGTCAACAGTGCGGTTTTTGC